>NZ_JBQRKO010000005.1:0-215746 GCF_052318935.1 Niallia sp. 01092
TCCGTAGTGGAAAGCAACCTCAACAATAAAAAACAAGCCTTACTTTTTATTGTTCTAAACCAAGTCCTCAAACGAATTTGAAGGTGCGAAGTTTGAATATTTAACTTATGATATAATAGTGAAGAAAGGAGCTTTGTTTGTGTTTTCACAATCGTTTTTATTTTTATATCTTTTAGCTATCATTGCTTTTATTGCCAAAAATAATTCGTTGCTTTTTGCCGTTGTATTTTTATTATGTATGAAAATAATTGGTTTAGATACTAAAACCTTTTCCTTGATTCAATCTAAAGGCATAAATTGGGGTGTAACGATTATTACGATTGCTGTTCTTGTCCCTATTGCAACAGGTGATATTGGATTTAAAGATTTAACCTATACATTTAAATCACCGTTTGCTTGGATTGCTTTAATTTCAGGAATAGTAGTGGCTCTTTTAGCAAAAGGAGGAATTACCCTTTTGGCTGAAGATCCACAAATTACAACAGCATTAGTTCTTGGCACCATATTAGCTGTATCTATTTTTAATGGTGTTGCAGTCGGGCCTCTTATTGGGGCGGGAATTGCTTACATTGCCATCAAAGCAATGGAATGGATTAAGTGAACGAAAGAGGAGAGTTAGTCACATCTAGTATTACATAGCGTCCTTGTGGCAGCTTTATCTTTGGGTGTTTTCTCAAAGATTGTTGTTTTTTACATAAAAAAACATTTGAAAAAGTGTAACAATAAAGTAGAAGATTTAACAAGTCAGACAAAAATCTAACCCATTCTTATATGGATAGAGATGTCTGCCTTTTTTTTGATTGACTAAAAGTTTTTAATATTAATCGCTTTTTTATAAGTTTATCTTATGATAAACGATAACTTTATTATAATTTACTTATGAATAGGATTATATTAAAATCGGTAAATAGGGAATAGGAAAAATGAAAAGTGTGAATTGTTCGACTATAATCCTATTTTTAGTATATGATTATAAAGAGAGGATAATACATATGATGAAAGATGTATTTAACGCTCGCGAAACATTTGACTTAGATGGGAAGCGTTAAATTTGGTATTAATTAGCTTCATTAGAAGAAGTTGGAATCGATAAAGTTTCCAACCTACCATATTCTTTTAGCGTTCTAATAGAATCCGTTTTAAGATGAATGGATGGTTTTGTTCATATATCATAATTTTGTGGTAACGAGTTAGATATGTGTCTAGCTTCACAGTACAGGATGTACAAGTGCCGATATTGCCACAGGGCGTGGCGTAATTAATCGATTTTCCATGTTTGCGTAGTTGGTTGATTTACCTCTCTTGCGCTCTTAATAGGCCAGTGTTTTTCTTGCTACACTGTATAGGAAAGTTAATCTAATGCAGGCGATAATAATTTTTATAATAACTGTGGAAATGAAGTTTACTATATAGGAAACGAATTCAAGAGTAAAGGAGAGAGGCGTATGACAGTTATAAGAGGTCTAGAAGGGATAATAGCGACAACTTCTTCTATCAGCTCTATTATTGATGATTCATTAGCGTATGTTGGATATGATATTGACTCATTAGCAGAACATGCTAGTTTTGAAGAAATTGTCTTTTTATTATGGAATAGAAAATTACCAACAGACATAGAGTTAAGAAAATTTCAACAAGAGTTGGCGGAACATGCTGAACTTCCGGATTCGTTCATTGAGCAGCTTAAAATTATGCCGTTAAAGCAGGTTCATCCAATGGCAGCTCTTCGTTCAGCAGTTTCTCTTCTTGGCGTGTATGATGAAAGTGCTGAATTGATGGATGATAAATCGAATTATTTAAAAGCAGTGAAACTACAGGCGAAGATGCCAACCATCGTAACAGCGTTTTCCCGCTTAAGAAAGGGATTAGAACCAATTGGTCCTAGAAAGGATCTTAGCATTGCTGCAAACTTTCTATACATGTTAACAGGGGAAGAACCAGAGCCAATTGCAATTGAAGCCTTTAATAAAGCATTAGTATTGCATGCAGATCATGAGTTAAATGCGTCTACGTTTACAGCACGTGTTTGTGTAGCAACGTTATCCGATATTTATTCTGGCATTACTTCCGCAATCGGTGCTTTAAAAGGACCGTTGCATGGCGGTGCAAATGAAGCAGTTATGAAAATGTTGACAGAAATAGGAAGTTTAGAAAATGTTGATGCTTATATAAAAGAAAAAATGGCTAAGAAAGAAAAAATCATGGGATTCGGCCATCGTGTTTATCGAAAAGGAGATCCACGTGCAAAACATTTGAAAATAATGGCGAAAAAATTAACTGATTTAACAGGTGAAAGTTATCTTTATGATATGAGTGTAAAAATAGAGACGATGTTAAAACAAGAAAAAAATCTTGTACCAAATGTCGATTTCTTTTCCGCGTCTGTCTATCATAGTCTTAAAATTGATCATGATTTATTTACACCAATATTTGCAGTCAGCAGGGTATCTGGATGGCTTGCCCATATATTAGAGCAATATGACAACAATCGGTTAATTAGACCTAGAGCAGATTATGTAGGACCTGAAAGATTAGCATATATTCCAGTAGATGAACGCTCCTAAAGCGGGTTATCTTTTTAGTGATAAAAGGTGAATAATTTTTATCAGGTGAAATAGAACCTGATTCCCTGAAGTTTCAGCTAACTAAAACGAGTTCACCTATAAAAACAATAATGATGTTGTGTACTAAAGTAATTACTTTTTATAGGCACTGTTAAACGATAATGTTATTTAATGGGAAGGGAGTCGATTCCCTGACCTTTTGAAAATCAACAATGGAATTTAACAGAGTCTTTTTATAAAATAATGAAAGATTTTTGAAGTTAGATGGATGTCTAGCTCCGGCGCCTAGCATCTGGGAAAGATAACCTCTTGTGTCTATTCAAGAGAACATTTTTCTTCGGGGCTGAGCAAGGCGTCTGCGCTTTTCTCATAAAGGACATAAAATTCTTAGACGGAGGGATTTACATGCAAGGTGAAAAAATTACAGTCGTTGATGGAGTATTAAATGTACCAGCAAATCCAATAGTTCCTTATATTGAGGGAGATGGAATTGGTCCTGATATTTGGGCTGCAGCTTCCAGAGTATTAGATGCTGCTGTAGAAAAGGCTTATGATGGATCACGAAAAATCGTATGGAAAGAAGTACTTGCAGGTGAAAAAGCGTATAATCAAACAGGGGAATGGCTGCCTTCTGAAACATTAGATGTTATTAATGAATATTTAATCGCTATTAAAGGGCCATTAACAACGCCTGTTGGCGGCGGAATTCGTTCCCTGAATGTAGCGTTGCGACAAGAGTTGGATCTTTTTGTATGTTTACGTCCGGTAAGATGGTTTGAAGGCGTGCCTTCTCCAGTAAAAAGACCACAAGATACAGATATGGTCATTTTTCGCGAAAATACAGAAGATATTTATGCTGGTATTGAATATGAAAAAGGCTCAGAAGCTGTTGAAAAACTGATATCATTTCTTCAAAATGAAATGGGAGTAAATAAAATCCGCTTCCCTGAAACTTCTGGAATCGGAATTAAACCAGTATCACAAGAAGGGACAAGTCGCCTTGTTCGTTCAGCAATTAATTATGCCATTAAAGAAGGCAGAAAATCAGTTACGCTTGTACATAAGGGTAATATTATGAAATATACGGAAGGTGCTTTTAAAAACTGGGGCTACGAATTAGCAGAAAAAGAATTCGGAGACAAAGTGTTTACGTGGGCACAATACGACCGAATTAAAGAAGAACAAGGGGCAGATGCAGCAAATAAGGCACAAGCGGAAGCTGAGAGCTTAGGAAAAATAATTGTAAAAGATTCGATTGCCGATATCTTTTTACAACAAATATTAACTAGACCATTAGAATTTGACGTAGTAGCAACTATGAATTTAAATGGCGACTATATTTCAGATGCTCTTGCAGCACAAGTTGGTGGAATTGGAATTGCACCTGGAGCAAATATTAATTATGAAACAGGACATGCCATTTTTGAAGCAACACATGGTACAGCACCAAAATACGCTGGCTTGGATAAAGTAAATCCTTCATCTGTTATTCTTTCAGGTGTTCTGCTATTAGAACATTTAGGCTGGGGAGAAGCTGCTCAATTAGTAATTCAATCAGTAGAAGAAACAATTGCTTCTAAAGTAGTAACATATGATTTCGCCCGTTTAATGGACGGAGCAACAGAAGTAAAATGTTCTGAGTTTGGTGATGAACTGATTAAAAATATGAAGTAATACAGATAAGATTTTGTGGGAAGAGTATTTAAAGAGACTCTTCCCTCTTTTTAATTTTGGCTGTTTTCTAAAAGTTTATTGTTTTTGAATAAAATAATAAGCATAGCTGAAGCACTGAGCAGCCTGAATACACGTAGACTCCTGCTTAGAAAAGCGAGAAAGACGAGACCTCACAGGAGCCTGGCGACGAGGAGGATCGGCACTCGTCCGCGGAAAGCGAAGTGTATTCAGGCTGCGGGTTAAATAACAACAATTTATACGGAAAGAGCCTTAATTTTTAAAGGTGAATAGAACGAAATTATGGATAGAACAATTAATGGAGAAGCAGAAATTGTTCATTTATTTAGGGATGGAAGCGCTTTTTATGCTTCAGCTGCTTTCTTGACGGAAATATGTGAAATGAACGGATGGAATAATACGATATGCACTTCAATGTGCGAAAAACCAACGTTTTCTTTTATGAAATGTATATATTATAATAAAAGGGGGAAAATGGGGGATTCATAGGGGAATTATAATATTTGGAGGCAATGTATGAAAAAGAAAGTTCTTGTCGTAGATGATGAACAGTCTATATTAACACTAATACAGTATAACCTACAGCAGGCGGGTTATGATGTTATAACGGCGATGGATGGAGAAGAGGGCATGAATCTGGCATTAACAACTAATCCTGATGTTATTTTGTTAGATTTAATGTTGCCAAAATTAGATGGCATGGAAGTTTGCAAGCAACTTCGTCATCAACGAATAAATACTCCTATTCTTATGTTAACAGCAAAAGATGATGAATTAGATAAAATACTTGGATTAGAATTGGGTGCAGATGATTATATGACAAAACCTTTTAGTCCAAGGGAAGTAATTGCCAGAATAAAAGCTGTATTAAGAAGATCCCAGTATCAGTCTGAAGTACCGCAAAAAGAACCACAAGAAGATGATAGTATTGGTATTGGTGAATTAAAAATATTTCCTAATTTTTATGAAGCATATTTTAAAGAAGAATTATTAGAGCTTACTCCAAAAGAATTTGAATTATTGCTGTATTTGGCAAAACATAAGGGACGTGTTCTGACAAGGGATCAGCTATTAAGTGCAGTTTGGAATTATGATTTTGTTGGAGACACACGGATTGTAGACGTACATATAAGCCATTTAAGGGAGAAAATGGAGAGTAATACAAAAAAACCGATTTATATAAAAACGATCCGTGGTTTAGGATATAAACTTGAGGAACCAAAGTAAATGCGAAAGTTTAAATCAAAATTGCTTTCTAGTCTTTTATTACTTGTATTTATTGTTTTTCTGCTAATTGGTTTAATTCTCGGCCAACTAAACAAAAAATCTTATTTACAGTCATATGACCAAAGAATGAAAAGGGAAAGTATGTTCTTGGCAAATGAAATTGAAAATGCTGGTGGCATTGATTCTGTAAAGGCATCTACAATTAAAGAATATAGTGAATTGTTAGACTTGCAAATTACGATTACAGATAAAAAAGGAACGATTCTTTTTGATGAAGGACAAATGGAAGAAAGTTTACATGGTGCTCATATAAAGGCAATTGAATCGATTATCAGAAAGGGAAGGACAAACATGGAAGTGGGTGGGAATGCAGATTTTCATTATTATTCCAACGTCCTATCATTTAAAAATCAAAAGCAAGGATATTTATTTTTAAGTATAAAACTACAAGACATTCAGTATGCATACCATCAAATCAATGGGATTGTTATTGTTTCTCTAGTTGTTGCCTTTGCTCTACTATCATTAATAGGATTTAAACTGATTTATCGTTATATGAGACCGGTAGAATCGGCTACAAAAGTTGCTTCTGAACTTGCCAACGGAAATTATCATGCTCGTACTTATGAAGATCGAGTCGATGGAACGGGCGTGCTTAGCTCATCTATTAATACTTTAGCGAAAAATTTTCAGGATATGGTGAAAGCCCAGGAAATCCAACAAGATCGCCTAGGTACATTAATCGAGAGTATTGGAAGTGGGCTCTTACTTATTGATAGCAGAGGATATATTAATTTAATTAATAAAGCATATAAGGACTTGTTTTCTGTTCATTCTTCTGATTATTTATATAAACTCTATTATAAAGTTTTAGATCATCGGGAAATTACTGATCTAGTAGAAGAGATTTTTATGACGGAACAAAAAGTGGTAAGAGAGCTTGTTCTACAAGTAAATGAAGATAATAGAAATTTTCAAGTATACGGTGTGCCAATTATCGGTGCAAACGATGTATGGATGGGAATATTATTGGTTTTCCATGAAATAACTGAATTAAAAAAGTTAGAACAAATCCGAAAAGACTTTGTTGCGAATGTATCGCATGAATTGAAAACACCAATTACGTCCATTAAAGGATTTTCTGAAACACTATTAGATGGAGCAATGGAAAATAAAGAGACATTGGTAGAATTCTTAAGGATTATTTTAAAAGAAAGTGACCGGATGCAGCAGTTGATTCAAGATTTACTTGATTTAACAAAGTTGGAGCAGCATGGATTCTCATTAATACGTGAACGATTAAATATTTTAGATATTTTAGATGAGGCCATTAAGATTTTATGGAAAAAAGCGGAAACGAAAGAGTTGGAATTAATTTTTAAACAAAAAGAAGAAAGTATATGGATTGAAGGAGACAGAGGCAGACTAACACAAGTGTTTCTTAACCTCATTTCAAATGCTATTTCGTACACGCCTAATGGTGGGAAAATAACGGTTTCTGTTTTAGAAAGACGTAAAGATGTCATTGTTTTTGTGGAAGATACTGGTATAGGGATTGAAAACAGTGAAATAACGAGGATTTTTGAACGCTTTTATCGAGTAGATAAAGCAAGAAGCAGAAATTCCGGAGGTACAGGTTTAGGACTAGCAATCGTAAAACATTTAATCGAATTACATAAGGGGACGATTAAAGTAGAAAGCAAAATAGGGAAAGGGACCACTTTTCAAGTACAATTAAAAAAGGAACTTCCTTATTTGTGAGTGATTAAATAGAAGGGTCATTAGATTGTAGGTGTGCTTTGTTGAGGACTAGAGGTCACAACAGTGTGAACAGATTCGCCAGTGATGGTTCTCAACCTTTATAAAACAATTTGTACGAGTTTACACTACTTTTACAAACTATTTATAATCTATTAATACTTCCTTGCTACAATGTTTGGTGAAGACCCCCTTATCCATAAGGCTAAGTCGAGAGCCGAAAGCTACCCCGCTTTCGGCTCTCACCTATCTATAAGACAGTTGAGAGCTGTAAGAAAAGCTGTCGCAGAAATTCGACAGTAATTTTCCCCAGACTTTTTGAAAACCTCTATTAAGCCTATTAAAACAGCAGCCGCATTTAAAATATTCCATTAACCTCCTTTTATGAGCCTTTTTGAAAGGTACTGCTTTCCTTACAATCTTTTTATCCGCATGGTAAAATAGAGTGAACGAAATAATAATAGTATTTAGGTAATTACATACATATCGTGAATAATTAAGGAGGATTTTTATTTTGACAAAAAAGCTCATTTTAATAGATGGAAACAGCATTGCTTATCGTGCCTTTTTTGCACTGCCGCTTTTAAATAATGATAAAGGGGTGCATACTAACGCAGTTTATGGGTTTACGATGATGTTAATGAAAATATTAGAAGATGAAAAGCCGAGTAATGTACTGGTAGCATTTGATGCAGGTAAAACAACTTTTCGGCATAATACATTCAGTGAATATAAAGGAGGCCGCCAAAAGACACCTCCTGAATTATCGGAACAATTTCCATACATTAGAGAATTGTTGAATGCATTTGGCATCCGCCATTATGAATTGGAGAATTATGAAGCAGATGACATAATCGGGACGTTATCCTTGCAAGGAGAAAAAGAAGGCTATGAAGTCATCGTAATCTCTGGTGACAAGGATTTAACCCAGTTAAGCTCTGAAAAAACAACGGTGTATATTACAAAAAAAGGTATCACGGACATAGAAACGTATACCCCAAATCATATTCAAGAAAAATACGGTTTAAAACCAGAACAAATCATTGATATGAAAGGGTTGATGGGCGACAGCTCTGATAATATTCCCGGCGTTCCAGGTGTAGGAGAAAAGACGGCCATTAAGCTTCTAAAAGAATTCCAAACACTAGAAACTCTATTGCAGTCGATTGATCAAGTGAGTGGGAAAAAATTAAAAGAGAAGCTGGAAGAATTTAAAGACCAGGCAATCATGAGTAAAGAACTTGCTACGATTACAAGAGAAGCGCCACTGGCAATTGGCTTAAATGAAGTGGAGTATCCTGGTATGCAGGCAGACAAGTTAAAGGGAATCTTTAAAGAACTAGGGTTTAATTCCTTGTTAGCAAAATTAGGAGACGATGTTGCAGAAGAGGAAGTAAGCCTTGATAAGATAGAGTATAAGGAAGTAATTGAAATTTCTAAAGACATTTTTGCAGATGAAAACGTAATGTATGTAGAAATACTAGACGATAACTATCATTATGCTCCTATTATCGGTCTTTCCCTAGTAAACGAAAAAGGTGCATTCTATCTTCCGATAAAGCTTGTACTAGAATCTGAAGTTTTCAAAGAGTGGGCAGAAGATGAAACAAGCAAAAAAATTGTGTACGATGCAAAACGTTCCGAAGTGTCTTTAAGGCATAAAGGGATTCATTTAAAGGGCATCACGTTTGATGTTTTACTTGCAGCCTATATAGCAGATCCTTCTGTCACCATTGAAGACGTTGCATCGGTTGCCAAAAAATACGGATATATGAATATCCAATCAGATGAAGCATTTTATGGAAAAGGTGCAAAACGAAAAGTACCAGAAGAAGCTATCCTTTCTGAACATCTAGTTCGAAAAACGCTGGCACTTGCAGCAATAATTGACAAAATGGAAGAAGAACTAAAAGAAAACGGACAAGAAGCATTATTTTATGATTTAGAAATGCCGTTAAGCCTTGTGCTTGCAGATATGGAGTTTACAGGAATTAAAGTGGATTTAGACAGACTCCAAACAATGGGCGCAGAAATTAATGAGCGATTAAAAGAAATTGAAAGCCGCATTTATGAATTAGCTGGAGAAACGTTTAATATTAATTCGCCGAAACAGCTTGGTGTTATTCTTTTTGAAAAACTTGGTTTGCCTGTTATTAAAAAAACAAAAACGGGCTATTCTACTTCAGCAGATGTACTCGATCAGCTAGCAAGTTCTCATGAAGTCATTGGAGAAATTTTAAACTATCGACAATTAGGAAAACTTCAATCAACGTATATTGAAGGACTGCAAAAAGTGGTTCATAACAGTAAAATACACACTCGTTTTAATCAAGCATTAACACAAACAGGACGGTTAAGTTCAACAGATCCGAACCTACAAAATATCCCGATTCGTTTAGAAGAAGGAAGAAAAATTAGACAAGCGTTTGTGCCTTCAGAAGAGGGCTGGATTGTTTTTGCGGCGGATTATAGTCAAATCGAGCTGCGAGTTCTAGCAGATATAGCGAATGACGAAAAATTGATTGAAGCATTTAAAGAAGACCACGATATTCATACAGAAACAGCGATGTCTGTTTTTCATGTGGACGCGGATGAAGTAACTTCTAATATGCGTAGACATGCAAAAGCAGTTAACTTTGGCATTGTGTATGGAATTAGTGACTATGGTTTATCACAAAGCCTTCATATCACAAGAAAAGAAGCAGCAAGGTTTATTGAACGGTATTTAGAAAGCTACCCTGGTGTAAAAAATTATATGGAGGAAATTGTTGCTGACGCAAAACAACAAGGTTTTGTATCCACATTGCTTCATAGAAGAAGATATTTGCCTGAGATTACGAGCAGAAACTTTAATGTAAGAAGCTTTGCAGAAAGAACGGCGATGAATACACCGATTCAAGGAAGTGCTGCGGACATTATTAAAAAAGCTATGATTGAAATGGCGAAGCGTATAGAAGCAGAAGGTTTAAAAACACGATTATTATTACAAGTGCATGATGAATTAATATTCGAAGCGCCAAAAGATGAAATTGAAAAGTTAAAAGAAGTCGTTCCTGATGTAATGGAACATGCAGTAGAATTAAAAGTCCCATTAAAAGTGGATTATTCATACGGAGATACATGGTTTGATGCAAAGTAAAGGAAATGAGGAGAAAACTATTGCCAGAATTACCTGAAGTGGAAACAGTCAGAAGAACATTAAAAGAACTAACGCTGCACAAGGTTATAAAAGAAGTCGTTGTTTCTTGGGCAAAAATGATAAAAAAACCAGAAAATGTCGAAGAATTTTCTGATGCATTAGTTGGACAAACAATAGAAGATGTACAAAGAAGAGGAAAGTTTTTATTAATTGTTACGACCGATTTTACGATTGTATCGCATTTACGGATGGAAGGGCGTTATGGCGTATTTTCAGCTGACGATCCAGTTGATAAGCATACTCATGTTATTTTTTATTTTGAAGATGGTACAGAATTGCGCTATAAGGACGTTCGTAAGTTTGGAACGATGCATTTATTTAAAAAAGGGGAAGAGCATCATTCATTGCCTCTGTCTCAACTTGGACCGGAACCATTTGACAGCTCCTTTACGATCATGAATTTTAAAGAAAGATTAGCAAAAACGACAAGAAGCATAAAAACAGCTTTATTGGATCAAAAAATAGTCGTAGGTTTAGGAAATATTTATGTTGATGAAGCGTTGTTTAGAAGTCGCATCCATCCAGAAAGAATAGCAAATACATTAAATGACGAAGAAATCGACTGTTTATACAAAGAAATTATTGCTACATTATCAGAAGCCGTGGAAAAGGGAGGAAGTACGATTCGCTCTTATGTAAATTCTCAAGGGCAAATTGGTATGTTTCAGCTTGAACTGTATGTTTACGGCCGAAAAGGAGAAGCATGCAAAAATTGTGGCACGACATTAGAGAGAACCATTGTCGGAGGCAGAGGAACCGTATATTGCCCTGATTGTCAAAAGTAATAAAAGTCCGTGTTCAAAAAGGTAAAAAATTAGAAGCAAGAAGGTCGAGGCGGAGTAGCTAAGCAAGCTGACGAAGAAATTCGACAGCTATTTTTCCCGGACTTTTTGAACATCCTTTAAAAGAGAAAATCCATTACTTATTTAACATTGGATGGGCTCCTTCCATATATTATAGTACTATTCATTAGGAAGGGGCTTTTTTCATATGGCACAAGTAATTTCTCTTATTTTGCTGGCACTAGCTGTAAGTATCGATAACTTTAGTGTAGGTTTCACTTATGGTCTTAGAAAAATGAAGATACCTTTTAAATCAATCTTCATTATTGCTTGCTGCTCAGGATTTACATTATTAGTGGGAATGTTTTTTGGGCATGTGATTTCCCGCATATTTTCTCCAAACTTTGCAGAAAGTATCGGCGGTTTTATTTTAATATTATTAGGCATTTGGATTTTATTTCAATTTTTCCGGCCTTCAAAGGAAAAAGAAGTATTAACACATGAAAAAAATATTATTAATTTTGAGATTAAGTCCCTTGGTATTGTTATTAATATATTAAAAAAGCCAATGTCTGCTGATTTTGATAACTCTGGTACGATAACTGGAATGGAAGCAGTCGTACTAGGGCTTGCATTATCTTTAGATGCATTTGGTGCGGGGATAGGCGCCTCTATGCTAGGGTTTTCTCCTGTTTATTTAACCATTGCTGTTATTGGGATGAGTACTTCTTTTGTTTCTTTGGGAATAATAGGAGGATCTTTTTTTTCGAAAAAGAGCTTCATGGAGAAATTTTCTTTTATTCCTGGTGTTATTTTAATTATTATCGGCATTTTTAAATTATAGAGGTTGTTCAAAAAGTTTCAAGATCTCTTTCAAAACAGCATTAAAAGAGCAAAATTAGAAAAAAGGCAGGAATCATAATGACATTAATTGTGGGGCTGACAGGTGGCATTGCCAGTGGGAAAAGTACTATTTCAGCTTATTTTCAATCACTAAATTTCCCCGTTATTGATGCAGATGTAGAAGCACGGCTTGCAGTAGAAGCAGGTGAACCGGCATATAATGCCATTGTTGCACATTTTGGAACCAGTATTCTTCAAAAAGATGGCAGCATAAATAGAGGGAAGCTTGGTGAAATTGTTTTTAACAATGAAAAGGAAAGAAAAGTATTAAACAGTATCGTTCATCCAGAAGTGCGAAAAAGGATGGATGAAAAGAAAAAAAAGGCGATGGAAGATGAAGCCAAGATGGTTATTTTAGATATTCCGCTATTATTTGAAAATAACTTACATAAGGGCTGCGATCAAACAATCCTCGTTTATGTGGAAGAAGAAATTCAAATAAAACGGTTAATGAAAAGAAACAAACTTTCTTATGAAGAAGCAGTGCTAAGAATTCAAGCGCAAATGCTGCTAACAGAAAAACGTGCTTTAGCAGATGAATTAATTGATAATAATGGAACAATAGAAGGTGCGAAAATGCAGGCAAAAAACATTTTAAAAAAATGGGGCATATTGTAAGTGTTGAATATAGAAATGAAGTTTTGCGAATGAAGAGCGGATGACAGCGAATCAAGACTACTTTTGTGTAAAAGTGGAGTCGTGAGAACATCTTTTTTGGGCTGGTCAAAGCGCTTTCGTTTTTCTTATAAGAAATCCTCACAATTACTTGTACAAATAATTACTTTTCTATAAGATGATAGTAAGTATCAATACATTGCGAAACAATGAATTCGGGAGTTGATAAAGATGAGATGTCCTTCATGTCAACATAACAATACTCGTGTTCTTGATTCACGACCTGTTGATGATAGTCGCTCGATCCGAAGAAGAAGAGAGTGTGAAGTTTGCGGATATCGCTTTACTACTTTTGAAAAAGTAGAAGAAATCCCTTTAATAGTTGTGAAAAAAGAAGGCACACGGGAAGAGTTTAGCCGTGATAAAATATTACGAGGACTAATAAGAGCATGTGAAAAAAGACCGGTTGCGTTAAAACAATTGGAAGAAATAACAGCAATAGTAGAAAAAGAGCTTCGCAGCAATGCTGTTTCAGAAGTTAAAAGTGACATTATCGGCGAAATGGTGATGGATCGACTGGCAGAAGTGGATGAAGTGGCATATGTGCGTTTTGCTTCTGTTTATCGCCAATTTAAAGACATTAATGTCTTTATCAATGAGTTAAAGGAATTAATCAAAAAAGATTAGTTTATGTTCTGTTTCTAACAAATGGAATGATGGTGAAATAGTTTATAATTCACATTATTTCCTAAAAGGGAGCTAAAGGATTCTTTGGCTCTTTTTTGAATTTTAGCATTTCTGTTTCAATAATAAGTGGAATTGGAAGAGGGAGGGATAAGCTGAAATATGGCACAACATTGGCAAGACTTGCTTCCAATTGATAGGTATCATGTAGCTGTTAATGGTTTATTAAATGATTATGATCGGAAAATAATTACCTTTCTATATCAGCCTTTAATCGGTACGTATTGCATCAGTTTATATATGACATTATGGGCAGAGGTGGAAGAAAATCGGCTTTGGTCTACATCTAATTCTCATCATAGCTTAATGAATTTTATGAATTGTGGATTAAAAGAGATTTATGAAGCCAGGTTAAAGTTAGAAGGTATTGGACTATTAAAATCATTTATGAAAAAAGAAGATGAAAATCGCACCTTTATTTATGAAATACAGCCTCCATTAACACCTGAACAATTTTTTCTAGATGGTATGTTAAATGTTTATCTTTATCGGAAAATAGGGAAGGCACAATATGGCCGTTTAAAACGATTCTTTTCCGATCAAAGCAAGCCGGATGCTGGTGATTATCAATCTGTAACAAAAGCATTTCAAGATGTATTTACATCCGATCATAATCGTATTATTCAGTCCAATTATGAATTGGAAAAAGAAGATAAGCTAGAAGAAGAGTCCGTTTATATGGGAAGACAGGAGCAAAATGGGATTCAAATTCAAAATAGCTCTTTTGATTTTGACCTGCTTTTTGCAGGGCTGCATGATTCATTAATATCAAAAAAAGCGTTTACGAAAAAGGTGCTTGATGCCATTCAAAACCTGGCATTTTTATATGGGATTGATGCGATTCAAATGAAAAATATTGTCATTAGTGCCATCAATCAATCGGATGATATTGATATAGAAGAGCTTAGGATTTCTGCAAGAGATTGGTATCAATTTCAGCATAATGATCTGCTGCCGATGCTAGTAGATCGAACCCAGCCTCAGATGCATCAAATGAAAATGGAAAAACCAACAACAAAAGAAGAAGAGTTGTTGCATTACTTGGATCGTACATCCCCAAGACAGCTTTTAAAGGATATATCTGGCGGTGCTGATCCATCGAAAGCCGATTTGCAAATTATTGAGGAAATCATGTTTACTCAAAAGTTATTACCTGGTGTAATAAATGTTCTCATTCAGTATGTTATGCTGAAAACAGATATGAAACTGACAAAAGGTTATATGGAAAAAATTGCTGGACAATGGGTAAGGAAGAATATCCGTACCGTAAAAGATGCGATGGATCTTGCCAAAAAAGAACATCTGCAATATTTAGAATGGGCACAAGGGAAAAATAAGAAACAAACAACCTCTAGGAAAAAAGCTATTCGAACAGAAAAGATTCCAGAATGGTTCGGAGAAGAGCAAGAATCTGGAAATAATAATCATGAGCGAAATGAAAGTGAAGACTTTTTAAAGATTAAACAAGAGCTGGAAGAAGAAATAAAAAATTTAAGAAAATAGGTGGTGAAGACGATTGTGGAAAAAATAAATGATACGCTGCGTAAGCTGGGGGCAAACTCCAGCTTTCAGGAAAGATATAAGGTGATGAAACAAGAAGTGCTTAACCATCCAGATGTACGAGCTTTTTTTCGTGAGCATGAAGAAGAACTTACATCAAATATGGTGGAACTTGGCATGAGCAAATTGTATGAGTTTGCTAATCAAAGTAAGGAATGTAACAAATGCCCGAATCTGCAGTCTTGTATTAATATGATGAAAGGATATCATCCAAAACTCGTGATTATTAGAGGAGCAATTGATATTCAATATGATCGTTGTCCAAGAAAAGTGATGGAGGATAACCAGAAGAAAAAAGAAAAATTAATTCAAAGCTTATATGTTCCTAAGGATATACTAGAAGCTTCTTTCTCCAATATGGATATTGGAGAAGATCGTACAGATGCTGTAAGGGCTGCTATTAATTTTGTAAAGCAGTACGAGCCTGGCCAAAGGCAAAAGGGAATTTATTTTTATGGTAAATTCGGTGTCGGAAAGTCATATATTTTAGGCGCTATTGCCAATGAATTATCCCAAAAGCAAATTTCTTCCATGATTGTATACGTACCAGAGCTTTTTAGAGAAATGAAGAGTTCCATCGGTGACAGCACGTTAAACGAAAAATTAGAAAGAATAAAACGAGAGCCGATACTTATGCTAGACGATATCGGTGCTGAAACGATGTCGAGCTGGATTAGAGATGAAGTGCTTGGACCGATACTGCAATTCAGGATGTTGGAGAATTTACCAACTTTATTCACTTCTAATTTTGACTTTAGTGGATTAGAGCATCATTTAACCTATTCTCAAAGAGGAGAAGAGGAGAAGATGAAAGCGATGAGAGTGATGGAACGAATAAGATATTTAGCAAATCCTATTCATGTAAAAGGACCAAATAAAAGAATGTAATAAAAAAGCGGACATTTTCCAACAGTATAATACTGTGGGAAAATGTCCGCTTTTTTTCTTGTAAATTTACTTCTATTTTTCATATTTCCTCCATATACATGCTATCAGGGATTTCTTTAAAAAATTAGAATTAAATCGACTCAATTTAGATACCTGTCTAGCTCTGGCGCCTAGCCCCTGTGAAAAATAACCTCTTGTCTCTAAAAGTAAAAAACACTTTTTGAGTCAAGAGAGCATTTTTCTTCGGGGCTGATCAAGGCGCCTGCGCTTTTCTTATAAGGGGGGATATGATTGATTGAAATTACTTTTAAACATCTAGATGATGTGAAAAAATTAAAAAAACTCATTCATCATAAGTTCTACCATGTAGAATGGAAGGTAAATGATAATGAAGGAATAAATGAATATTTGTTAGTAATAGGTTGGAAAAAACCTTTTAATAATAGTAGAAATTTAAAAAAATTACAAATGCTTTTTTTTCAATATATTTTAAACAATAAATGTGATGATTGGACAAAGGAAATATTAGCAAAGCAATATTTCTTTAAAGATGAAACGGAACAACGACATATAGTGGAAATTATGCATTCTTTAATAGAAGGAAAAAGAGAAGAACTGGAAAATTTAGTTCATGATGTGGATATAGAAGCATGTTTAACAGAAGCGATTGAAGAAATATTTCAGGGGGATGTTTCCTTTTCTTTCGATTCTTTCGTTACTTTTCGTTTACGTACTTTTATGGAAGTATTAAAAAAATATATAGAAATCTCCATTGATGAATATAAAATGGAGCAGGAATATCAAGTGTTTATTCAAACTTTAAGGGATTTTTTATCCGATCGTGTTTCGAAAAAACAAACTATTCATGTTCTGCTTGATTTAGACATTCAATTTTATGACGAACATTACCGGGAAATGACACAACAAGACATAATGATGATGTGGGATAAAAAATTATTTGCTCATCAGTCGGTGTATATCGATCCTTTTTCCATCGGTCCACTTTTATCATTAGCTCCTAATAAAATTTATTTATATACAGAAGATAGAGAGCAGCCTATTGTTCGAACAATTGTCAATATATTTGAAGAACGTGTGCAAATTTTAGGAAAACAAGACTTTTTTCAAGATGTCAGCATCCTTTCTCGCCGATTCGAACAGAAATAAAGGATTGCCCTTGATTTTCTACCCTTTTAAGCATATAATAACGTACATAAATTAACTATATTTTTGTTACATGTTATGATGAGGACAATAGTTTTCTTATACGGTTCAAAGAGAGGGAAGATAGAGCTGAGAGCTTCCTAACACGATGAGATTACTTACCACCTTTAAACTTCAGCCAAGAACAGGTGATAAACCTAATTAATGGTTGGCGGTTTGCAGCCGTTATCTGTTTTATCTAAGCCGTTTAAAAAGCATTTTTTAAGCGGGAATTAGGGTGGAACCACGTGCTTATAGATGATATAACTCGTCCCTTTCTATTTAAGGGACGGGTTTTTTGTGTTTTCATTGGCCTTTTTAAAGTGTGTGGAACATCCTCTTCAACATGTTAATGAAAAGGAGGAATTATCATGTCAGAATTAATGAAAATATCGTTTCCTGATGGAGCTGTTAAGGAGTTTCCAGTCGGAACAACAACAGAAGAGATCGCTGCGTCTATAAGTCCTGGGTTGAGAAAAAAAGCGCTTGCCGGAAAAATTAATGGTTCTTTATATGATTTGAAAAGACCAATTAATGAAGATTGTTCTTTTGAAATAATTACACCGGAAAGAGAAGAAGCACTGGAAATTTTACGTCACAGTAGTGCTCACTTAATGGCTCAAGCGATTAAACGACTGTATAAAAATGTGAAACTAGGTGTTGGCCCTGTTATTGAAGGCGGATTTTATTATGATATTGATATCGAAGAATCTTTAACACCAGAAGATCTTCCATTAATTGAAAAAGAAATGACAAAAATCATTAACGAAAACATTGAGGTTATCCGCAAAGAAGTAAGTCGGAATGACGCAGTTGATCTGTTTAAAGAAATGGATGACGAATATAAATTAGAGCTGATCGAAGCGATTCCAGCAGATGAAACAGTAACATTATACGAACAAGGGGAGTTTATTGACCTATGCCGCGGAGTGCATGTTCCTTCTACTGGAAAATTAAAAGAGTTTAAACTGCTAAGCATTGCAGGAGCTTATTGGCGTGGAAACAGCGACAATAAAATGCTGCAGCGTATTTATGGAACAGCGTTCTTTAAAAAAGCGGAATTAACTGAGCATCTGCGTTTACTAGAAGAAGCAAAAGAAAGAGATCATCGTAAAATCGGAAAAGAACTAGACTTGTTTATGACATCACAAAAAGTGGGACAAGGCCTTCCTCTATGGCTGCCTAAGGGTGCGACTGTTCGCCGAATCGTAGAGCGTTATATTGTCGATAAAGAAGAAAAACTAGGATACGACCATGTGTATACTCCTATAATGGGAAGTGTCGATCTTTATAAAACATCTGGCCACTGGGATCATTATCAAGAGGATATGTTTCCTCCGATGGAAATGGATAATGAACAATTAGTGCTGCGTCCAATGAATTGTCCTCACCATATGGTCGTGTATAAAAATGATATTCACAGCTACAGAGAACTGCCAATTCGTATTGCAGAACTGGGAACGATGCACCGTTACGAGATGTCTGGAGCATTATCTGGTTTACAGCGCGTTCGCGGCATGACATTAAATGATGCACATATTTTTGTTCGTCCAGACCAAATTAAGGATGAATTTAAACGGGTTGTAAATCTTGTTTTAGATGTTTATAAAGATTTTGATATTACCGAGTATTCGTTCCGTTTATCTTACCGCGATCCGGAAGATACAGAAAAATATTTTGATGACGATGAAATGTGGAACAAAGCACAAAGCATGTTAAAAGAGGCAATGGATGATCTTGGTTTAGACTATTTTGAAGCAGAGGGAGAAGCGGCGTTCTACGGCCCTAAACTGGATGTTCAAGTGAAAACAGCACTAGGGAAAGAAGAAACGCTTTCTACTGTTCAATTAGACTTCTTGCTTCCTGAACGATTTGATTTAACATATGTTGGTGAAGACGGAAAACAACATCGTCCAGTTGTTATTCACCGCGGTGTTGTATCAACAATGGAAAGATTTATTGCTTTCCTTATTGAAGAGTATAAGGGCGCGTTCCCAACATGGTTATCACCAGTGCAGGTTCAAGTTATTCCAGTTTCACCTTCTGTTCATTTTGATTACGCGAAACAAGTACAAGAAAAATTACAGCTGCAAGGATTCCGTGTAGAGTTAGATGAACGTGATGAAAAAATCGGCTATAAAATCCGTGAAGCACAAATGAGAAAAATCCCATATATGCTAGTACTTGGTGATAAAGAAGTAGAAGAACAAGCGGTAAATGTTCGTAAATATGGCGAGCAAAAATCAGAAACGGTTCCATTTGATGCATTTTTAGAAAACTTAAAAATAGAAGTAAGCCGTTAAACAATCCGTATTTTTATTGAGCAAAATAAAAGAATACTAATAAGCTAAATAGACTAAAAAAGTTGTTTGTTCGAAAAAAATCATGAAAAGTATTGCATTGTATAAATAATTTTGATAAAATTTTTCTCGTTGTGATATTTCTTTCGTTGACTAATATATATCTACTGTGATATAGTTACTAAGGTAAATTGAATATGAGTTTGAGGAAAAGAAGAAGCACCCGCTTCTCACCTGATTGACACAAGATTCTAAAAGTAGTTAACAGGTAATACGTGAACATTTATTAGTCTTACTATGTTTGTTATCGTAAGTGTGGGTGGATTTCCATCCACACTTTTTTATTGTTTAGCTGCATGCAAAGAATGTTGGTACAGATATTCACTGATGAAAGCTATTACATGGAAACTGTGAACTATTTTTTCCATACGATTCAACTTGGAGGTCAAGTGTCAATTAGTGTTATTAACGAGTGGGACTTGAAAAGTTTCTCCTTGTTAAAAGATAGGAACTTCTTGACCCGAACGTTGTATTCGTTCATAAACCTTGGAGGTGTATTAACTATTAGCAAAGATATGATTTTAAATGAAGGTATTCGCGCTAGAGAGGTTCGACTTATTGACCAAAATGGTGAACAGCTTGGTATTAAAACAAAATTCGAAGCTCTTGAAATCGCAACACGTGTAAATCTTGATGTTGTTCTTGTTGCACCAAATGCAAAACCACCAGTAGCTCGTATTATGGACTACGGAAAATACAAGTTTGAGCAGCAGAAGAAAGAAAAAGAAGCACGTAAAAATCAAAAAGTTATTAATATTAAAGAAGTTCGCCTAAGTCCGACTATAGATGAGCATGACTTTAATACAAAGCTTCGCAATGCTATTAAATTCCTAGAAAAAGGCGATAAGGTAAAAGCATCTATCCGTTTTAAAGGACGTGCTATTACACATAAAGAAATCGGTCAACGTGTATTGGTTCGCTTTGCAGAATCTTGTACAGAAGTTGCCTCAGTGGAATCGCATCCGAAAATGGACGGCCGAAGCATGTTCATGACTTTAGCGCCTAAAACCGACAAGTAAAGAGGAGGAATACGAAATGCCAAAAATGAAAACTCACCGTGGAGCTGCTAAACGTTTCAAAAAAACTGGCTCTGGTAAATTAAAACGTTCACATGCTTATACAAGCCATTTATTTGCTAACAAATCTACAAAACAAAAACGCAAACTTCGCAAAGGTGCTTTAGTATCTTCTGGAGATTACAAACGCATCCGTCATTTATTAGATAACATTAAGTAATACTCAGGAAAATAGGAGGGAAACAATATGCCACGTGTTAAAGGCGGTACAGTTACACGCAAACGTCGTAAAAAAGTTCTTAAATTAGCTAAAGGTTATTTCGGTTCCAAACATACATTATACAAAGTTGCAAACCAACAAGTAATGAAATCTTTAATGTATGCATACCGCGATCGTCGTCAGAAAAAACGCGACTTCCGCAAATTATGGATTACTCGTATCAATGCAGCTGCACGTATTAACGGTTTATCTTACAGCCGTTTAATGCACGGATTAAAAGTTGCTGGTATCGAAGTAAACCGCAAAATGCTTGCTGAGCTAGCTGTTAGCGATGAAAAAGCATTTGCTGAATTAGCTTCTGTTGCAAAACAAAACTTAAAATAATTACTGAAAAAAGAAGGTATACGGTTACCTTCTTTTTTTGCGTATATGGGTTTGTCTAATATAATAGGAGAGACAGCGGGAAAAACGAGTGCTAAAGTGAAGAAAAAAACAATGCCCCTCTTTAAAGCATATTAGTCCGCACCTTCACCGATAAACTATCAGATTGAAAACAAAGGCTATATTAAAGCTCATTGTTGATTTTGGCACTTTGTTTATTGGAGTGGAAGGCGTGAGACTCCTGCGAGATAAGCGAGTCAAAGGGAGACCCCACAGGAGCAAAGCGACGAGGAGGCTCCCGGACCGCCCGCGGAAAGCGAACGCCTCTCGCTGCAATCAACAGGCAAGTTTAACAGAGCCAAAATAAAAGGAGGAAAAAATGAACTACATTCTATACATACTAGCAATTTATTTCGTTTTTATTAATATAGTTGGTTATTTTTTGATGAAAGTCGATAAAAAGCGAGCGACTAAACATCAATATCGAATAAGTGAAAAGACGTTATGGAGCATTGCCTTTCTTTTTGGCTCTATTGGCTTAACAGTGGGCATGAATACTTTTCGGCATAAAACAAAACATACGAATTTTAAAGTAGGGCTGCCGTTATTATCATTGCTTGAAATAGGAATTATCGCTTATATTCTGTTCCTATTGTCATAAAAAGCAAGACCGCATTATACAATGAAGTAACAGCTAGATTCTACAGAACTGAAGGTGATGAAGGTGAATGAACAATTATCGATGTTATTTGTGATGATTGAATTAAGCGGGATTTTTGCACCAATCGCATTTATTCTTTTTCATACGGCAAGGCAAGTGTTGTTTATTCCTCCGATGATTGTTTGTATTGCTGGAGGAATTCTTTTTGGAATCACATTAGGAACGATTTATTCGATTATTGGCTTGACACTAAATTGTATCTTTTTTTATCTTATCATTCATAAGTTCCCGAAAATACATCGTAAACTTTCCGTGTTAAAAAAACGCTGGTTTGGAGAATTTCGAAATTTAACCGTCGGACAAATCACCGTACTTCGCCTCATTCCCTTTATTAACTATCATTTATTAAACTTTTGCTTGTTGGAAAAAAGACAGGGTATAAAAGATTATATAAAATATGCATGTATAAGCAACATCCCGTTAGCATTTTTTTATACGATTTTTGGACAGTTTATTAAACAATTTACGCCGACGATGATGATCATCATCTTATTTTCCTTATGCATCCTTGTGTATATTTTAAGGGAAAAAGTGACCATCATTAAGTGGAAAGAATTTTTTAAAGAAGCACATGAAATTCAAAAAAGCTAAAACAAAATCGTTTTAGCTTTCAGGCTGATGGCAAACACGATCTACAATAGAAGATCGCTTTAAATTTTTGGCAAGTTCCACTGTATTTTTGCATGTGGATAAGTAGATTGAATAGAATTCTCTATAAATAGTTTATCTTCCTTCATAAGTTTTGTGTCAAACGGTTCTGTTGGCCAAATCAAAATACTAACTACATTGCTGGATGAAGGATTGTTATCAACGTATTTTTCTCCTTCGAATAAAAAACCTTTATACGTCAAAAGAAAATTCATTCGCACATTTTTAGGGTCATCCAATAAATAATATTTGTTTTGTCTGCGATAGAATGCCAGTTTTCTTTCTGGTTTTAGGAAAAATGCAACGATGCGATAAAGGATAAATAGAATAAGTGCAAGCAATAATGAACGCAATATCCACATCATATAAAAGCCTCCAATGAAATTGTCATTAAGATTACAATTAACTAATGTTATACGTTCAAAAAGTTAAAAGGTTTCATTTTTTTTGAAAAAATTTTATGTCTTTAAATCATTAATTTGGAGAAAAAGTAATTATTTTAATAGAAAAAGGAAAAAGTGATATACTAGGAACATAATTTATTACCTAGTATAATAAGAATTGTTTGGACAACTAACATTAAGGGAGTCGAAATAATGAAAAAAATGGATGAAACGTTACTCATGTTAAAGGAATTAACAGACGCTAAAGGGATTCCTGGCAATGAGCAGGAACCAAGAGAAGTCATGAAAAAATACATAACTCCACATGCAGATGAAGTTACTACCGATAATTTAGGCAGTTTAATTGCCAAAAAAATCGGCAATGAAAAAGGTCCGAAAATTATGGTAGCTGGACATTTAGATGAAGTTGGTTTTATGATCACCCGTATTGATGACAAAGGCTTTCTTTATTTTCAAACAGTAGGAGGCTGGTGGTCACAAGTCATGCTGGCACAGCGAGTAACCATTGTCACAAAAAATGGGGAGCTTACAGGTGTGATTGGTTCAAAGCCACCGCATATTCTACCACCGGAAGCACGTAAAAAACCAGTTGAAATAAAAGATATGTTTATTGATATTGGTGCGTCGTCAAAAGAAGAAGCCGGGGAGTGGGGCGTTAGACCTGGTGATATGGTCGTTCCGTATTTTGAATTTACTGTGATGAATAATGAAAAAATGCTGCTTGCAAAAGCATGGGATAACCGGATTGGTTGTGCAATTGCAATTGATGTACTAAAAGGATTAAAAACAGCCGAACACGAAAACATTGTATACGGTGTTGGAACGGTTCAAGAAGAAGTTGGGTTGCGCGGTGCAAAAACAGCTGCGCAAAAAATTAAACCAGATATTGCTTTTGCTGTGGATGTTGGCATCGCCGGAGATACACCTGGAATAACGGAAAAAGAAGCATTAAGCAAAATGGGAAAAGGTCCACAAATTATTTTATACGATGCATCAATGGTGTCCCATAAAGGATTAAGAGATTTAGTAACAGATACAGCAGATAAATTGGAAATTCCTTACCAATTTGACAGTGTACCTGGAGGTGGAACAGATTCAGGGGCTATTCACTTAACACATGATGGTGTACCAGCACTTTCTATTACCATTGCAACACGTTATATTCATTCTCATGCAGCTATGCTTCATCGAGATGATTATGAAAATGCTGTAAAATTAATTATCGAAGTGATAAAAAAATTAGATCGTGAAACTGTGGATAGGCTGACATTTTCATAAAATATATACTGTTTTTTAATCGTTCGAGAGAGAAGTTATCTTAGTGGCCTTCTCTCTTTTTTTTTGGCCAGACTGTATAACTGAAGCTGATGATAAAATCAATGCCAAGAATAATAGACCAAATTTTTATCAAACGGATAAAGGGATCTGTTTGTTGTGGGTTATTGATCCAAGTAATGATGATAAGCAATAAGGAAGTGCCAATCACATAAGATAATAAGTGACGCAGCCACCCCGTTCTTTCTTTTTTTGCATGCTCCTGTCCGTATTTTTTCTCTGGCTTTGGACCGTTTGCAAATTGATAGGCAAAGCGCTGATCCATCCATTTAATAAGCTGATGCCCAAATCCTATTGTAACTCCAATATAAACGGCTGCTAATCCATGGACAGTAGATGCTGGACTGCCGTTTTTTAAATCAACAACTGTGAATAAAAGTAAAAACAAATCAATGAAAGGCGTAAGCAATAACAAAATATTTCCTAATTTTTTTTGATGGAAAATATACCGGCAGCATAACCCGACCGTAACGACTATCCAAAAAGCAATTTCACAGCCTATAATCAAATAACCAATCATAATAAATCCTCCTGTTTTTAATACAGATGTATTATAAAAATAAAATAACACAACTGTATTAAAAAAACAATAGATGATATACTGAATATATGCCGAAAATAGTTGATCATAAAAAACAAAAAGAAAAAATTGCAAAAGCAACCTGGAGTGTAATTAAAAAAGTTGGAATTGAAAAAGCTTCTGTCCGGACAATAGCAGAAGAAGCAGAACTATCTGTCGGTGCTTTGCGCCACTATTTTAAAACACAATCAGAGTTGCTGCAGTTTACGATGAAACTTGCATCTGAAAGAGTGAATGAGCGAATTTCTTCCTTAACTTTTAGCGAAGATGTATTAGAAGATATCTGTTCCGTATTATACGAACTTCTTCCATTGGATAAGGAAAGAAAAGAAGAAATGGAGGTTTATTTTGAATTCACGAAAAAGTCTTTTGTTGATTCAAATATTATTGCAATACGAAACCAAATATATAAAGAATTAGAATTAGGCATTAGCCGTTGTATCGAGTATTTAATCCAAAGCGGCAAAGCGTCTCCTACTTTATCTATTCCTTTAGAAGTTGCACGATTATTTGCGCTAATTGATGGGTTGGCGTTGCATGGATTAATGAATGAAATAGAGGAAGAAAAAATAAAAGAAATTGTAAAACTGCATGTACAATCGTTGTGTAAATAGGAATACTGAAATAAGTAAGAGGTCCCTATAAGAGACCTCTTACTTATTAACTAAAATTATTATTAGGATGTTCTTCTTCAACCGCAATGGCGGCTTTTCTTGCCCGCAACAGACGAATAATATTTAAAACAATCGTTTTCGCGACAGCGTAAGTCGGGATCGCTAAAATCATGCCAAGCACACCAGCTAAATTTCCAGCCACCAATAATAAAATAATAATCGTTGCCGGATGCGTATCTAATCTTTTTCCTAAAATAAGCGGTGATAATACATTTCCTTCGACTTGTTGAGCGATGGTAATAACCACGATAACAAGAAGTGCCTGTGTAGGCGATGTAAACAACGCGATAATAACAGCAGGCGCACCGCCGATTAAAGGACCTACATAAGGAATAATATTTGTAATGGCGACAATCATAGCCATTACAAGCGCATAATCCAAGTCGATAATCCAATAGCCGATATATGCTAATGTACCGACAAATGTTGCAACCATTACTTGACCTTGAATATAAGCAGCCAATGTTTCACTTGTTTCTTTAATAATTTTTACACCTTCATTACGGTAAGAGGAAGGAAAAAATTTGGATAATGCAGAAGGGAATTTATTCCCGTCTTTGAAAAAGTAAAACAGTAAAAATGGAACGGTTACAATGGTGACCGTAATATTTGTCATCGTACTGATAATAGTGGAAAGGCTATTTGTTAAATTACTTGGAATTGTTTGGGCAATTTCGTTTAGCCTGTCACCAATATCCTCCAATGTCACGTAATTTTGATTCAACAGCCATTGATATTGTTTTGTATCATTTAAATAATGGAAATATTTAATTGTTTGATCAGCATAATTAGGAATATTGCTGAACAGTTCTGTTATCTGTTTAGATATTAGCGGGAAGACACTTCCAATTGCCAGAATGACTAAACCGATAATGACAACATAGATAAGCAAAATCGCCAATGTTTTAGGAATTTTAGATTTTTGTAAAAAAACAACAATAGGGTTAAGCAGAAAATATAAAAACCCGGTAATAATAATAGGAGCAAAAAGCGTAGAAAAGAGCACTCCTACCGGTTGAAATAGAAAAGAAATTTTTGTGCAAATATAAATGATGGCGACAATTAATAATATTTGCAACAGCCAGTATTGAAACTTCTTTTTAGTCAAATTCTTCACCTTTTTCTTTTATAGTAAAGGCACTGTTAAACTTGCCTGTTGATTTCCGTTCCAGGCGTTCGCTTTCCGCGGGCGGTCCGGGAGCCTCCTCGGCGCTTTGCGCCTGTGGGGTCTCCCTCTGACTCGCTTTTCCCGTAGGAGTTTCACGCCTTCCACTCCAATCAACATAGTGCCAAAATCAACAATGAGCTTTAACATAGCCATAGTAAAAGTAGTATAGCATAGAAAAGATTCCTTATATACCCAATTTGCAGAATAGTAAAAAGGAATGTGATTTGCGTTGATAAAAGGAATACGAAAAAGCTGGACAGATAGTTTCAAAAAAGGAAAAATTTATTGGAAGTTTAAAAAAATAGTGTGTTTATGGATGGGAGACAATGGATTGTTGATAGTCAAATTTTCCGATTTAGAGAAAAATTATTAGAATGGATTTTGCTTAAAACTACAAAAACATAATAAAAGGCTGTTTTCTAAAAGTTTGTTGTTTTTGAATAAAATAATAAACATGGATGAAGCACTGAGCAGCCTGAATACACGTAGACTCCTGCGGGAAACGCGAGAAAGACGAGACCCCACAGGAGCATAGCATTGATGCGGCTCGGCACTCGTCCGCGGAAAGCGAAGTGTATTCAGGCTGCGGGTTACATAACAACAATCTATACGAAAAGAGCGTAATAAAAAATTGTTTTTAATCTATAAGCCATGTAAAGTTGTTTATCTTCTAAGGCAATCTTGGCATAGTTTAACAAGAATAAATATGGATTGACTGATGTCAGAATATAGAATAAAATGAGGAAAAATTTACAAATGTAATGAAACGATGATTAGGGGTATTTAGGAATCGTAATTGTTCAGAGAGTTGTCGGCTCGTGAAAGGCAGTCAATAAAATTACCCAACTCGCCCATAATTGGTTAGTTTGAATTATTGTTATTGGAAATAAATATAACATTTTGCTAGAAGAGATTTTTCAAACACATCGTTAAAAAGCTAATGATCGTTTATTGAATGAGGAACGATTTTATGTATAAGATGTGCTATTAATTTTGATAAAGAGGGAGTTCATACATAATATGCGAGATATTGAACTAATGAGTTTTGCTATAGGGTTGCCTAAAAAGATGAAGTATAATCTTGATAAAGAAATGGATACGGGGATCTGTAAAGAAGAAGTGGAACAGGCTTTCTTAGATAAAGAAGGCTTTCGTGGTGATGGAGTAGCTGATTTAAGGTATCATGGGGGTCCAGATCGTGCTGTTTGCGTCTATCCTTATGAACATTATTTAGTTTGGGCAAAAGAGTTTAGTAGTACATTACCTTTAGCGGCATTCGGAGAAAATTTAACAGTAACAAACATGTTGGAACGTGATGTATGCATTGGAGATGTTTATCAACTAGGAGATGCAATAATACAAATAACACAAGGAAGAGTTCCTTGTAGTACGATAACAAAGAGAACGAATATACCAGGTATTCTAAAAAGAATCGTAGAAACTGGTCATACGGGTTATTTATGTCGAGTTATAGAAGAAGGCACTGTCAGAAAGGACTCAAAAATAACGTTAATAGAGCCTCATCCAAAACAAGTCTCCATTCTTTTTAGTAATCAAATCTATTTTCATAGACAGAAGGATGTTGAAGGGATTAAAAAAGTATTAGAAGTCGAAGAATTGGCTTGCGAATGGAGAAAACAGTTAACAGGGCGATTAGAGAAACTAACGAAATAAATGATGAATACTGAGATATTTTTCAACCAGCAAAAATCGGTTTCCATAAGTGAAGAACCGAAAAGTCTTCACTTATGGGTTCTTCTCTTTATTTTAACCCGCTTTCAAGTGTTTGCAGCATTTCTGTTTTTTCTGGTTCAGAAGAATTTTGCCAGATGATTTCGAAAAGAACGCCAAGTCCTGGAAGCATTTTTTCTTCCCCGTTTTGAATAGCATCGACAATCGTATTCTTTAACTCATCTTGTGAATTTCCTGAAACATTATGAATAATCGCGTTACGTAAATTTAAATTCATTGCTGGATATGCCCTCCTGAATAATTTTCTAGTGAATGCTTAAAGAAACATTCTATTATAGCATTTCTCCTTTACCGTTTATTATGTATTTCGATTGAGCTATAATGAGTATTAGTGCATTATAAAAGTGAGGAGAAATAAGTTGAAGCATATACATTCCGTTAAAAACCCTCAAGTAAAAGAGTGGAAAAAACGTTTAAGCAAAAAGGAAAGAGATAAAACAGGAACATTTCTTGTGGAGGGATTTCATCTTGTGGAAGAAGCGTTTAAAGCAGATGCGATTCTTGATTTAATCATTTCAGAAGAGATTGATTTACCTGGGTGGGATTATGGAGATATACCCGTTACCATTGTGACAAAAGAAATTATGGACCAACTGACAGATACAGAAACACCACAAGGAATTGTTGCAGTTTGCAAGCAAATGGAGAACGCGTCTATTATTTCTTCAGGTAAAACGTTTATCGTATTAGATAAAGTACAAGATCCAGGAAATTTAGGGACAATCATCCGAACAGCGGATGCTGCGGGAATGGATGCTGTTATTATTAGCGAAGGAACAGTCGATATTTATAATCCGAAAGTCGTTCGCTCCGCACAAGGCAGTCATTTTCATTTACCAATTTTAAAACAAAATATCCCGAATTTTATCGATGCTTTAAAAGAAAAAAGCATCCCTGTCTTTGGAACTTCGCTTGAAAATGGGAAAAACTATCGAGAGGTAGAACGCACACAGCAAGGATTTTGTCTCATAGTTGGAAATGAAGGAAATGGAGTCAGCAAGGAAGTACTGGCAAAAACGGATGCAAATTTATATATCCCTATTTATGGGAAAAGCGAGTCCTTAAATGTTGCAGTGGCTGCTGGTATTTTATT
This sequence comes from Niallia sp. 01092, assembly GCF_052318935.1. Taxonomy (NCBI): domain Bacteria; kingdom Bacillati; phylum Bacillota; class Bacilli; order Caryophanales; family Bacillaceae; genus Niallia; species Niallia sp. 01092. Next base: position 29,488 of record NZ_JBQRKO010000005.1, read on the forward strand.
GTATCATTTTAACTAATGGCTGTTTTCTCAAAGTTTGTTGTTTTTTACATAAAACATTTGAAAAAGTGTTTCTTAGCAGCCTGCATACACGTAGACTCCTGTGGGAATGCGAGAAAGACGAGACCCCGCAGGAGCGAATGCGACGAGGAGGCTCGACGCTCGCTAAACGGACGAAGTGTATGCAGGCTGTGCATATGAAAGCAACAATCTATACGAAAACAGCCTAACTAATAGACAAACTATTGACGAACGATTAACTCAGATTACCCATTTATCAAAATAAACAAAGATTGCATTTGAAAATCGTATGAAAATATACTATAATTAATGGCAAATTGCATGAATAAAAACAAAGACGGAGAAAAGTAGTTTATTGCTTTGATAAAGGGAGAAAATGCCTTAGACTGAAAGCATTTTTATCAAAAAGATAAATGAAGTTCACCTCCTGAGTTGGCATCGGGACCATTTCATTTAGGTGAAATGTAAAGATGTACCGGTTTAATAAGCCGTTATCGAAATGAAGCGAACTTGATGCTTTTTATTGAGTTAATTAGGGTGGTACCGCGAATACAAAACCTCGTCCCTTTTTTAGGGAGAGGTTTTTTTTGTTGCCGAAAAACAAAAACTTGCTGCTATATCATGCAAATCGTTTAAGGAGGAATCAATGTGGAAGCAAAATTAAAAGAACTGCAGGCGGAAGCTTTACAAAGCATTTCAAACGCTGAAAATGTGAAACAATTAAATGATATTCGAATTGCTTATCTTGGAAAAAAAGGACCTATTACAGAAGTGTTAAAAGGGATGGGCAAACTTTCAGCGGAAGAGCGTCCAAAAATGGGAGCATTAGTAAATGTGATCCGTGATGAGATTACAAATCAGATAGAAGAGAAACAAAAAGTATTAGAAGAAGCAGAAGTGCAAAAGAAAATTGCAGCCGAAACAATTGATATCAGCTTGCCAGGCCGACCAATTGCTGTTGGAAACCATCATTCTTTAACGAGAGTAATCGAAGAAGTAGAAGATTTATTTATTGGCATGGGTTATACAGTAGAAGAAGGCCCAGAAGTAGAAGTTGACTACTACAATTTTGAAGCGCTGAATTTGCCAAAAAATCATCCGGCTCGTGATATGCAAGACTCTTTTTATATCACAGAAGAACTATTATTACGAACACATACTTCTCCTGTGCAGGCTCGTACAATGGAAAAACATAAAGGCAAAGGTCCTGTTAAAATCATTTGTCCAGGGAAAGTGTATCGCCGCGACAACGATGATGCAACACATTCGCATCAATTTATGCAAATTGAAGGTCTTGTAGTTGATGAAAATATTCGCATGAGCGATTTAAAAGGAACATTGGAAGTTTTTGCAAAAAAAATGTTTGGAGAAGAAAGAGAAATTCGTTTGCGCCCAAGTTTCTTCCCGTTTACAGAACCATCTGTTGAAGTGGATATTTCATGCAGCATTTGTAAAGGAAGCGGCTGCAGTGTTTGTAAAGGAACTGGCTGGATTGAAGTATTAGGTGCTGGAATGGTGCATCCGAATGTACTGGAGATGGCCGGCTTTGATTCAAAGAAATATTCTGGATTTGCTTTTGGAATCGGTGCAGAACGCATCGCAATGCTAAAATACGGAATTGATGATATTCGTCATTTCTATACAAATGACATTCGTTTCTTAAAGCAGTTTTCAGTACCGGAATATTAAGGTTGGAGGAGAATAATAATGTTAGTATCCTATAAATGGTTAAAAGATTATGTAGATTTAAGTGATATCGATCCACAAGAGTTGGCTGATAAAATTACAAAAAGCGGGATTGAAGTAGAAGGCGTTGACGTTTTAAATGACGGCATCAAAAATGTCGTAATCGGTTATGTAGTAGAAAGAGAACAGCATCCGAATGCTGACAAACTGAACAAATGTTTAGTAGATGTTGGTGAAGAAGCACCTATTCAAATTATTTGCGGCGCAGCCAATGTCGATAAAGGACAAAAAGTAGCAGTAGCAAAAGTTGGTGCGGTACTTCCTGGTAATTTTAAAATCAAAAAGGCGAAACTTCGCGGCGAAGAATCAAATGGAATGATTTGTTCATTGCAAGAGCTAGGCATCGAAAGCAAACTAACAGCGAAAGAGTATGCAGAAGGTATTTTTGTTTTCCAAAGTGATGTCGAAGTTGGCCAAGATGCGCTAGAATATTTACAGCGTGACGATGCGGTATTGGAATTAGGATTAACACCTAACCGTGCTGATTGTTTGAGCATGTTAGGGGTTGCGTATGAAGTGGCAGCTGTTCTAGGAAAAGAAGTAAAGCTTCCAACAGTTGAATATCCGACAGCAAATGAGAAAGCATCCGATTATGTACAAGTGAGCGTGGAAAATAAGGAAGATGCTCCATTATATACAGCAAAAATCATCAAAAACGTAAAGATTGCTCCATCTCCTTTATGGATGCAAGGTCGATTAATGGCAGCAGGCATTCGCCCGCATAATAATGTCGTGGATATTACGAATTACATTTTATTAGAATATGGCCAGCCTCTTCATGCATTTGATTATGACCGTCTAGCATCAAAAGAGATTCTTGTCAGAAGAGCGAAAAAAGACGAAACGATTGTAACGCTGGATGAAGCAAAACGAGTACTGTCAGAAGATAATTTAGTTATTACAAATGGCGAAACAGCAGTAGCAGTCGCTGGTGTAATGGGTGGAGCAAACTCTGAAGTGCAATCTGATACAACAACTGTATTATTAGAAGCTGCTTATTTTGACAGCGGCGTAATCCGCAAGTCATCGAAAGTATTAAGCTTAAGAAGTGAAGCGAGTGCACGATATGAAAAAGGCATTGATCCAAATCGTGTTCGTTTAGCGGCAGAAAGAGCAGCACAGCTTCTGCATTTATATGCAGGAGGCGAAGTTTTGGAAGGCGAAGCGGTTGTTGATACATTAACAGCAGAACCAAAAACGGTGTCTATCTCATTAGAAAAAATTAATAAAGTATTAGGTACTGCTTTAGAAGTAAATGAAGTAAAAGACATCTTTGCACGACTTCAGTTTGAAACAAAAGAAGAAGATACTGTATTTACAGTAACTGTACCAACAAGAAGAAATGATATTTCCATTGAAGAAGATTTAACAGAAGAAGTGGCACGTCTGTATGGTTATGATCATATTCCAACAACATTGCCAGTTGGTGCATCGATTCCTGGTGTGTTATCTCCATACCAGAAAAAACACCGCACTGTTCGTAAATATTTAGAAGGTGCCGGTCTTTATCAAGCGATTACTTATGCGCTGACAAGTGAAAAGAAGGTGCAGCAATTTGCTTTAGAAAAACGTAATCCTGTTCGTTTAAGCATGCCGATGAGTGAAGAACGCAGTCTTCTTCGACAAAGCATCATTCCACAATTATTAGAAGTGGTAAAATACAACAGTGCTCGTCAAAATGAAAGCCTTGCTGTATATGAAACAGGTGTTGTTTTCTTAGCAAACGAAGGTGCAGCCAATGAGCTTCCAGAAGAAAGAGAACATTTAGCAGGGGCGATTACTGGCTTATGGAGTGCGAACCTTTGGCAAGGAGAGAAAAAAGCAGTTGATTTCTTTGTGATCAAAGGGGTATTAGAAGGGTTATTCCAAAAACTAGGTGTTATGGATAAAATTGCTTTTGTAAGAGGAGCAATCGACGGCATGCATCCAGGAAGAACGGCAGATGTATTATTCAACGGCGAAGTAATAGGATTTGTTGGCCAAGTGCATCCGCAAGTACAAAATGATTTGGATATAAAAGAAACATATTGCTTTGAATTAAATTTAAGCAAGCTTTTAGCAGCAGACGTAGAAGATCTTCACTATACAACGATTCCTCGTTTCCCTTCTGTAACGAGAGATATTGCTTTAGTTGTCGATACAACGATTTTAGCAGGCGATATTCAAAATATCATTGTAGAAGCTGGCGGCTCCTTATTAAAAGAAGTTCAAGTATTTGACTTGTACGAAGGAGATAAAATGGAAGAAGGCAAAAAGTCGATTGCCTACACATTAAAGTATTTTGATCCAGAACAAACATTAACAGAAGAAATGATTACAAAAGCACATGATAAAGTATTAGCAGCAGTAAAAGAAAAAGCTGGTGCGGTACTAAGAGGATAAAAGAAACCGATTTGTTTAAGGGGTTGTCTCTAATAGAGATGGCCCTATTTTTTTATTGGCTGTTTTTCAAAGTTAGTTGTTTTTTACGTAAAAAATGGAAAAAGAAGTACTCAGCAGACTGAATACACGTAGACTCCTGTGGGAATGCGAGAAAGACGAGACCCCACAGGAGCGTATGTGACGAGGAGGCTCGACGCTCGCCCACGGAAAGCGAAGTGTATTCGGGCTGCGAGTTTAAAAGCAACAATCTATACGAAAACAGCCTTGTTTTTTGAAGAACTGTTAAAGAAGAGGGTTGTTTGAATAAGGTGTGTGAAAAGAAAAAAATGAATAGAATGAGTGGTAAAATAAAGAAAAAATGTTTTGGGAATTGGTATAGGTTAAATTCTTTGAAGAGGGGATACACATGATAGAAAACGTAAAAGAACTATTAAAAAACAAGGAATTTGAAGAAGCTAAAAAATTGCTTATCAGCCTACTTGAAAAAAATCCTGATGATGCTGAACTCAATTTTTATTGTGGTTCCATTCATGATTCTTTAGGTTTTGAAATAGAAGCTATTAAATATTATGAGAAAGCACTGTCAAATAATGTTGAAGGTGAATTAAGAGAAATGCTATTCATACAATTGGGAAGTAGTTACCGATGTATTGGTGAGTATCAATTATCTAAATCAATACTAACGCAAGGGTTGAGTGAGTTTCCAACTAACTTAGCCATCCAAACTTTTTTAGCTATTACACTTTATAACTTACAAGAAAATAAAGAGGCCGTATCTTCTTTATTAAACGTATTACTTGTTTCTTCTGATGATAAGTGGATAAAAAAATATAATAAGGCGTTTCAATTCTATTCTAATAATTTAGATGAAATATGGTAAATAATTTGTTAAACTAACAGGTGATTTAGCTAACGGAAAATCATGTAAATGGGCCCTTTTTTATGGTCTTTTTTTATGTGACATCACCATTACTATTTACTATAACTTTTTGCAAAAAAATAATAAATTGTAAAAGCATGACGTAATTTGACAGGGTATGACTTTCCTCTCTTGAACGGTTCATGTTATGATAGAGATTAGGATTCTTATGATTGGAGGCATAATTGTGACAGACACACCAAAAAACCGTACAACTGTAGAAATATATGGTACACCATATGTAATAATAGGTGAAGAACCGTCAAGCCATGTACGCTTGGTTGCCTCTATAGTAGATAAAAAAATGCGAGAACTCTATGCGAAGAATCCATCCCTTGATTTAAATAAATTAGCCGTGTTGACGACTGTTAATATAGTAAACGATTATGTTAAATTATTAGACCGAGTCGAACAGCTGGAAAATGAATTAAAAAGAGAAAAGGACTGAAAAAGTCATGTTGGATTTTATTGTTATTGTGTTATTGTTATTTGGACTGTTAAGAGGCTTAAAAAGAGGTTTTATTTTACAAATAGTCCATTTAACCGGGTTTATTGCTGCCTTTATTGTGGCAAATAAATATTACATACCTTTATCTGAAAAGTTAACCCTTTGGGTGCCATATCCTAATGTAGGTGAAAATAGTTTCATTACAACCCTTTTTAGCAATGCAAATGTGGAAGATGTATTTTATCGGGCAATTGCATTTGTGCTGATTTTTTTTGCTGTGAAAATCGTATGGCAAATAATTGGCAGCATGATAGACTTTGTTGCTAGTTTACCAGTTTTAAAACAGCTGAATACATGGGCGGGAGCGATATTAGGATTTATTGAAGTGTACTTAGTTATTTTTATTCTATTATATATCGCAGCACTTATGCCAATCGAATTTATTGAAAATAATTTAAATAAGTCGATAATAGCAGCTGGTATTATTGAAAACACCCCTTATTTTTCCGAAAAAATTAAAACGCTTTGGTTTGACTATATGGCTTCTTAAAAAGGGTATAAGACTCTTCTAGAAAATAGAGGAGTCTTTGCTTTGCACTTTCAACTAATTATTGAAACAGAAAAGAACATGATATGATAAAAGCAGGTGATAAAAATGAACATAACAAAAAAAGAAGTAATGCGTTTATTAGAACAAATTGCCGTCTATATGGAGTTAAAAGGAGAAAATACCTTTAAAGTTTCAGCCTTTCGGAAAGCTGCGGCAAGTTTAGAAAATAATGAAAAAAGCTTATCTGAAATTACTGATTATACAGCACTTCCTGGAATCGGCAAAGGAACGGCTGCTGTTATTGAAGAATATGTTACAACAGGAACATCCACAGCGTTACAACAGTTGAAAGAAGAAGTACCAAAAGGATTAATTCCACTATTACAGCTTCCTGGTCTAGGAGGAAAAAAAATCGCCAAGCTATATAAGGAGCTTGCTGTTACGAATGCAGAAGATTTACAGACTGCTTGTGTCGAAGGAAAAGTGCAAGCACTTAGTGGTTTTGGAAAAAAAACAGAAGAAAAAATCCTCGAAGCATTACAAAATGTAGGTTCGAGACCAGAAAGACTACCGATTGCTTATATGCTGTCAGTAGCTGTCTCTATTGAAAAAGACCTAAAGGAAATAGAAGAAATTAGTCAATTTTCTCGAGCTGGCAGTTTAAGAAGAATGCGCGAAACAATAAAAGATCTAGATTTTATTATTGCAACAGACAATCCTTCAGCAGTAAAAAATAAATTAACGAAGCTACCTTCTATTAAAGAAATAACGGGTGCAGGAAATACAAAAGTAAGCATCGTATTAGATTTAAAGTATGATGTTTCCGTAGACTTCCGCATCGTAACTCAAGCTGAATTTGCGACAACACTCCATCATTTTACCGGTTCTAAAGAACATAATGTAAAAATGAGGCAGTTGGCAAAAGAGCGGGGAGAAAAAATTAGTGAATACGGCGTGGAAAATGTAGAAACAGGAGAAATAAAAACATTCGCTGCAGAAGAAGATTTTTATCATTATTTTCAGCTTCCGTTTATTCCACCAGAATTAAGAGAGGATGGTAAAGAAGTAGAAGCATTTAGGGAAGACAATACGATTATTTCTTTGGAAGATATAAAAGGCGATTTACATATGCATTCTACATGGAGTGATGGTGCTTTTTCTATTGAAGAAATGGTAGAAGCAAACAGAGCCCTTGGTTATCAATATATGGCGATTACCGATCATTCTCAATATTTAAAAGTGGCCAATGGACTAACGCCCGAACGTTTGCGCGAACAAATTCAAGAGATAAAAAGGTTAAATGAAAAATATGACGATATCACGATCCTTGCTGGTGTAGAAATGGATATTCTGCCAGATGGCTCATTAGATTATGAAGATAGTTTATTAGCGGAATTAGATATCGTTATTGCATCCATTCATTCTTCTTTTTCCCAACCGAAAGACAAAATAATGGAAAGATTAAAAAACGCGATGCAAAATAAATATGTTGATATCATCGCCCATCCAACAGGCCGGAAAATCGGCATAAGAGACGGTTATGATGTCGATATGGAACAATTAATTCTTTTAGCAAAAGAAACAAATACAGTATTGGAACTGAATAGCAATCCAAATCGTTTGGATTTGCATGCAGAGTACGTGAAAATGGCCCAAGATAAAGGGGGTTACATTATCATTAATACAGATGCACATCATACAAAAGAGTTAAATAATATGAGCATTGGCGTATCAACAGCAAAAAAAGGCTGGATACAAAAAGAAACAGTAATAAATACGATGGATAAACAAGACTTGCTGAACTTTTTGCAAAAAAAGAAGCAGTAATATAAATAGAAGAAAAGCAAAGGAGAAAACTCCATGCACGAAAGAGTATTAAAAACATTAGAGTTTGACAAAATTAAAAGCCAATTATTAGAACATGTATCTTCATCTTTAGGACAGTGGAAAGCAGAACAACTAGTTCCTTCTACAGAGTTTGAAGAAGTGGTTCGCTGGCAGGAAGAAACAGATGAAGCAGCTAAAGTATTCCGCATGCGCGGGAATATTCCATTAAGCGGAATATACGATATTCGTCCACATGTAAAGCGTTCCTCAATCGGCGGAATGCTGAGTCCTGCAGAGCTGAATCAAATCGCGAATACGGTGCATGCAAGCAGACAAATCAAAAGATTTATCGAAGAATTTAATGACGAAGAAAGAGTGCCGATTTTAGCTGAACTCGTAAACCAAATTATTGTTTTAGCTGAAGTAGAAGAAGAAATTAAAATGGCAATAGATGAGCAAGGCGTTGTCATGGATAGTGCGAGTGAAGCGTTGCGAAGCATTCGCCATCAGCTTCGGAGAAATGAATCGAAAGTAAGAGAAAAGCTCGAAAGCATGATCCGTTCCTCCAATGCAGCAAAGATGCTTTCAGATGCCATTATTACGATCCGCAATGATCGCTTTGTTATTCCGGTAAAACAAGAATATAGAGGGAATTATGGCGGCATTATTCATGATCAAAGTGCTTCAGGGCAAACCTTATTCATTGAGCCGCAGTCGGTTGTGACGCTTAACAATGAGCTGCAGGCAATCCGTGTAAAAGAACAGCAAGAAATCGATCGGATTTTAACGCAATTAACGGCACTTGTTTCTGGATACAGCACAGAGCTTTTAGATATTGTTGGTGTGTTATCAGAAATTGATTTTATGTTTGCAAAAGCAAAATATGGACATCGATTAAAAGGAACGAAGCCGAATATAAATAAGGAAGGCAAGATTTCTCTTTTTAAAGCAAGGCATCCATTAATTCCTGTTGATGTAGTCGTCGCAAATGATGTGACATTAGGAGATGATTTTTCCACGATTGTCATAACAGGACCAAATACAGGCGGAAAAACCGTTACGTTAAAAACAGTCGGGTTATGTACGCTGATGGCTCAGGCCGGCTTGCAAATTCCAGCGTTGGATGGTTCAGAAATGAGCGTATTCGATGCAGTGTATGCAGATATTGGCGATGAACAGTCGATTGAGCAATCATTAAGTACGTTTTCTTCCCATATGGTCAACATTGTCAGCATATTAGAGGAAGTTGACCATAACAGCCTTGTATTATTTGATGAATTAGGTGCAGGAACCGATCCGCAAGAAGGGGCGGCACTGGCCATTTCGATATTGGATGAAGTGAATCGCCGCGGCGCGCGTGTTATTGCTACGACCCATTATCCTGAATTAAAAGCCTATGGCTACAACCGAGAAGGGGTTATGAATGCAAGTGTTGAATTTGACGTGGAAACATTAAGTCCAACCTATAAATTATTAATTGGTGTGCCAGGGAGAAGTAATGCTTTTGAAATAAGCAAACGTCTAGGGTTGCAGGACCAAGTAATTGCTGCAGCACGAGCTCATGTTAGTGATGAAAGCAGTAAAATAGAAAATATGATTGCATCATTAGAAGAAAGTCGAAAACATGCAGAAGAAGAGTACAAGGACGCACAAGAATTACGAAAGCAAGCAGAAATGCTCCACCGTGATTTACAAAAGCAAGTAATGGATTATTATGATAAAAAAGAAACACTTCAAGAAAAAGCAAAAAAACAAGCTGCTGACATCATTGAACAGGCGAAACAAGAGGCAGAACAAGTTATTTCTGATTTGCGGAAAATGCAGCTTGAAAAACGAGCAGAAATAAAAGAGCATGAATTAATTGAAGCAAGAAAAAGATTAAGTGATGCAACGCCAAAAACAACTGTAAAAAGAAAAGAAGCAATTAAAACGACTACCCATGATTTCCAATCAGGGGATGAAGTGAAAGTATTAACATTTGGTCAAAAAGGACAGTTGTTGGAAAAAATTTCTGATAAAGAATGGCAAGTCCAAATTGGCATTATGAAAATGAAGGTGAAAACAAAAGATTTGGAATTTATTAAAACACCGAAAGTAGTCGAAACAAAACCACTTGCATCGATTAAAGGCAAAGATTATCATGTGAGTTTAGAGTTGGATTTACGCGGCGAAAGATTTGAAAATGCTTTAGTAAGAGTAGAAAAATACATTGATGATAGTTTGCTTGCCGGATACCCTAGAGTTTCGATTATCCATGGAAAAGGTACAGGTGCGTTAAGAACTGGCGTACAAGAGTATTTAAAAAATCATCGATCGGTAAAAAGTATTCGATTTGGAGAAGCAGGAGAAGGCGGCAGTGGTGTTACCGTCGTAGAATTAAAATAAAGGCGGCGCGAGCGGAGCCACTCTGTCCTTAATAAGGATAAACAACAAATATAGAGTGCAATCAAAAGTTTACTTCTATAAAAATTGGCGAAGCTCCGACCCCTTTTCCATAGGAGTGTATATATAGAAAACAAATAGAGGAGATAGTGCATGAATCAATTTTGGACTAACGAGTATATAAAAACTGCAGGTGATTATAGTGTTGTCATTTTAAGCATGGTCGTATTTTTGGCTATTTTTGAATTGGTAACTAAGTATAATAATTGGGAAGAAATAAAAAGAGGAAATCTTGCCGTTGCAATGGCAACAGGCGGGAAAATGTTTGGAATAGCCAATATATTTAGGCATTCCATTATGCAAAACGATTCTTTATTAACGATGATTGTTTGGGGCGTGTATGGATTCTTTTTATTGTTGGTAGGGTATTTTATTTTTGAGTTTTTAACACCAAAATTTAGAATAGACGAAGAAATCCAAAACGATAACAGAGCAGTTGGATTCATCTCCATGATTATCTCGATTGGTTTATCTTTTGTAATCGGCGCTGGCATTTCATAAAATAGATTGGGGATGTTTTATTGCTTGGCAGTTTTCTCAAAGTTTGTTGTTTTTTACATAAAAAAATGGGAGAAGCAGTACTCAGCAGACTGAGACTCCTGTGGGAATGCGAGAAAGACGAGACCCCACAGGAGCGTATGCGACGAGGAGGCTCGACGCTCGCTAAACGGACGAAGTGTATTCAGGCTGCGAGTTTAAAGCAACAATCTATACGAAAACAGCCTATTGTTTCTATCACTGTATTGAAAAAACACGTGTTTTCTATAAAGAGGACGCGTGTTTTTTTTTATAGTATCAGAATTTATAAGTTTCAACTTAGATTAGTGTCTAGCTCCGGCGCCTAACCCCTGTGAAAAATAACCCTTTGCCTCTAAAAGTAAAAAGCACTTTTCGAGTCAAATGAACATTTTTCTTCGGGGCTGAGCAAGGCGCCTGCGCTTTTCTGATCTTCAGCTTGGCTTAGCCCTTTTTTAATATGGGCGGATTTTAAATAACTGAACGGATCCTTGCGCCATATAATAAACTAGTACAAGAGACAAGCAGGAGGAATGAGTTTATGTATCGTGAAAAACCGTGGCTGGATCTTTATCCACCGGAAATACCGAAAGATGTTTATTATCGACCCTATACGTTGCAGCAATCATTAATATATGCTGCAAAAGAATATCCAGATCATAAAGCGATTCATTTTATGGGAAAGGAGTGGACATTTCAGGAAGTATACAAAAAATCAATGACGCTGGCAGGTTATTTACAGAAAATAGGATTGGAAAAAGGCGATAGAGTAGCCGTTATGCTGCCAAATACTCCGCAAACGGTTATTGGCTTTTATGCGATTCTTTTAGCAGGCGGCATCGTAGTCCCTACAAATCCTTTATATCAAGAAAGAGAAGTTCATTTTATATTAAAAGATTCAGGAGCTAAAATGATCATTACATTGGATCTTTTATATAATCGAATCCAGCAGGCAAAAAAAGATACAGAGCTTAAACAAATTATTGTTACAAAGATACAAGATTTTCTCCCATTCCCTAAAAACATCCTCTATTCTATCGTGCAAAAAAAACAACAACGAAAAAATACCCCAATTTATGAAAGCCATTCTACCCATATGTTATTTGACATATTAAAAAAACCATTCATAGAAGTAAAGGAATATCAAACTGATTTTGAAGAAGACGTTGCCATTCTTCAATACACAGGTGGAACAACAGGTTTTCCAAAAGGGGTAATGCTGACTCACCGTAATTTAATCGCAAATACCGCGATGGTACGTCAATGGTTATACCGCATGAAAAAAGGAGAAGAAATAATACTTGGCATTATGCCTTTATTTCACGTATACGGCATGACGACCTTAATGATTCTATCTGTGATGGAAATTTATAAAATGATCTTAATTCCTAAATTTGATGCAGCTGCCACTTTAAAAACCATCCAAAAGCAAAAACCAACGATTTTCCCTGGAGCTCCTACCATTTATATTGGACTTTTAAACCATCCACAAATCGAAAAATATGATCTTACTTCCATTAAAAGTTCCATAAGCGGATCAGCGCCATTGCCTGTTGAAATCATCGAAAGGTTTGAGGAAAAAACAGGCGGAAAATTAGTCGAAGGATATGGATTAACGGAGACTTCTCCGGTAACGCATGCTAATTTTCTCTGGGATCATGAAATTGTGAAAGGGAGCATTGGAGTGCCGTGGCCAGGAACAGATGCAGCTATTTTTTCACTTGAGACAGGACAGAAACTTCCTCCTGGAGAAATTGGCGAATTAGGAATCAACGGTCCACAGGTGATGAAGGGGTACTGGAATAATCCAGAAGAAACCGCAAAAGTATTAAAAAACGGCTGGCTGTTAACAGGTGATATTTGTTATATGGATGAAAAAGGCTATTTTTATGTTGTAGACCGGAAAAAAGATCTTATTATTGCTAGTGGATTTAATATTTATCCAAGAGAAGTAGAAGAAGTGTTATATGAGCATCCAGATGTAGAAGAAGCAGCAGTGGTTGGCGTTGGAGATCCTTATCGAGGAGAAACAGTCAAAGCATTTATCGTGTTGAAAAAAGGAGCAACATTAACCGCAGAAGATTTAAATCATTTTATGAGGAAACGAATTGCATCCTTTAAAGTACCTCGCTTGTATGAGTTTAGAGCAGAGCTGCCCAAAACAGCAATAGGAAAAGTTTTACGGAGAGAATTAAAGGAAGAACATCAACGAAATACGGATATGTAAAGGAGGGAACACCTAGTGAATATTATCGTATTGTTATCCAGAACATTTGATTCCGAACAGCAAATTACAGTTCAAGATAATAAGGTGCAAATAGTTGATGTCAATTATATGATCAATCCGCTTGATGAAAGGGCATTAGAAGAAGCCATTCGCTTAAAAGAAAAGCATGGAGGAACGGTATTGGTTGTAACAGCAGGAGAAGAAAATGCAGAAAAGCAGCTTCGGCTCGCATTAGCAATCGGAGCAGATAAAGGCGTATTGTTGTTATTAGATGATGCAAAAGAAGAACCTGTCGTTATTGCCAATGCATTATCCTCGTATTTACAAACGGTTCCATTTGATATTATTTTAGCCGGTGCATTTGCTATGGATGGCGGCAGCGGGCAAGTTGGACCTCGTGTAGCAGCCGCACTTAACATTCCGTATATAACCAATATAGCAAAGTTGACTATAGAAAATGGAAAAGCAATTGTTGAAAAAGACACAGGTGAAGAGGTGGCAACGTATGGCGGTCCATTGCCATTATTAGTGACTGTTCCACAAGGATTAAATGAACCAAGACTGCCTGCTTTAGCCGGTATTATGAAAGCAAAAAGAAAATCTTTAGATAAAATTACTCCGCAACTCAATAATTCCTTATCGATAACCACCGAACAATATCAATTTCCTATTGTTGAAAGACAAAATGTTTTTATACAAGGAGACAGCGAAAAACAAGCTGGTCAACTTTCAGAGATCATCAAAAAAATGAGGTAGCTAAGGAGGGGTAATTTTGAGAGAGAAAATCCTTATTATAGGTGAAATGAAGCAAGAAAAAATACGTACTGTCACATTTGAATGTTTATCGGCTGCTAACGGAATCGCTGCTGATGCGGAAATCGTCGTTCTATTATATGGGAAAGATAAAACAACATCGGATGTAGATGATCTTTTGCAGTATAAAATGGACAAAATACTATGGATCAGTACGAAAGAAACACCATTTTCTGATGAAGCATATAGAAAGCATGTAGAAGCTATATTAAAAAAAGAAAAACCAGCAAAGGTATTTATTCCTCATACTGATTTTGGAAAAAGCATCGCAGCCTATTTAAGTAAAGTATTAGCCATTCCTCTCCTTTCTAATGTAAACGGCATGAGACGTGAAAAAGATTCGATAGTATTTACACGATCAATTTTTTCGGGAAAACTAAATGAAACGGTTCGATTAGATGAAGATACTTTTATCGCTGCCATAAAGCCAAATAGCTGGGTAGTACCTAATGAACACGGGAAACAAGCAGTCGTTATAGAAGAACAGGTAATGGATAAAACAACACCAGTTTTTCCTTTATTAAAAGTGGAAAAAAAGAACGGCAACAGCATCGATTTATTGGATGCAAAAGTAATCGTTGCAGCTGGAAGAGGCATAAAAAATACAGAAGGAATGGAATTAATAAAAAAATTAGCATCGTTGCTTGGAGGCACAGTCGGCGTTTCCAGAGGGGCGGTTGAATTAGGCCTTAGCGATTCATCGCTGCAAGTTGGGCAAACGGGCAAGACGGTGGGACCTGATCTTTATATCGCTTGCGGAATTTCAGGAGCGATTCAACATATCGTCGGAATGAATGGTGCAAAAGTGGTCGTAGCGATTAATAATGATCCCGATGCACCTATTTTTAAAGAAGCAGACTATTGTATTGTAGGAGATATATTTGAAGTAGTGCCATTGTTAATTCAACAGTTGGAAGGTGCAGAATATGGAGAAAGTGCTGATTAATTGAAGTGCTAAATATATCGAATAGAAGCAATAAGTGTAGGGAAAATTATCGACGAAACAAATTATTAGCATCCTAACAAAAACGATGGTATACTTTCGATATTAAAAGTTAACCACTTAGAGGAGGCAGTTGTAATGGCAATATCACATGCAACAGATCAAAATTTTCAAACAGAAACAGGTTCAGGAGTAGTACTAGTAGATTTTTGGGCACCTTGGTGCGGACCTTGTAAAATGATTGCTCCAGTATTAGAAGAATTAGACGCTGAAATCGGAGAAAAAGCAAAAATTGTTAAAGTTGACGTGGATGAAAACCAAGAATCTGCAGCTAAATTCGGCGTAATGAGCATTCCGACATTATTAGTTTTCAAAGATGGCGAAGTAGTGGATAAAGTAGTTGGATTCCAACCAAAAGAAGCTCTTTCTGAATTATTATCTAAACATGTTTAAAAGAGTTAGTGAAGGACAAATTGTTCTTCACTAATTTTTTGTCTTCTATCCTATTTCCTTCCACGACTTTTTCCTTGCTGAAAGCATTCTCCAACAAGTATCATATTATAATAGAGTGTAGTAGATTAGTGTAGATTCAAGCATTCAGGGAGGAAAGACGATGAATAGTACAATAAAAAATAAACTGATGCTCTTACCTGATCAGCCTGGATGTTATTTAATGAAAGACCGACAAGGCACAGTGATTTATGTAGGAAAAGCAAAGGTATTAAAAAATCGAGTCCGCTCTTATTTTACTGGTTCCCATGATGGAAAAACATTAAGACTCGTTAACGAAATTGAGGATTTTGAATATATTATTACTTCTTCTAATATGGAAGCATTATTATTAGAGATTAATTTAATAAAAAAGTATGATCCAAAATACAATATTATGTTAAAAGATGATAAAACGTATCCTTTTATTAAGCTGACTGCAGAAAAACATCCACGCTTAATTACAACAAGAAAAGTTAAAAAGGATAAAGGCAAGTATTTCGGACCATATCCCCATGTCCAAGCAGCAAATGAAACAAAAAAACTGCTTGATCGCATATATCCATTAAGAAAATGTACGACACTGCCTGACAGGGTCTGCCTCTATTATCATATGGGCCAATGCCTGGCTCCATGTGTAAAAGATATTCAAGAAGCAGAATATCGTCAAATCGTGGATGAAATTACAAAATTCCTTAACGGTGGCTACAAAGAGATTAAAAAAGAGCTTACGGTGAAAATGACTGCTGCAGCAGAAGAATTAGACTTTGAGCGGGCAAAAGAATATCGTGATCAAATCGCTCATATTGAAGCAACAATGGAAAAACAAAAAATGACAATGGCCGATCTAGTGGATAGAGATGTTTTTGGCTATTCTTTTGATAAAGGCTGGATGTGTGTTCAAGTATTTTTTATTAGACAAGGGAAATTAATTGAACGAGATGTAAGCATGTTTCCTATTTATCAAGAACCAGAGGAAGAAATGCTCACGTTTTTTGGACAGTTTTATGAAAAAGAAAACCATTTTAAACCGAAAGAAATCTTAATTCCTAGTAGCATTCAGGGAGAGATGGTGGAAGAACTTCTCGGAGTAAAAGTATTAAAACCGCAAAAAGGACAAAAAAAAGAACTTGTGCTGTTAGCAAAAAAAAATGCCGAAAATGCGTTAAAAGAAAAATTTGCGTTAATTGAGCGTGATGAAGAAAGAACGATTAAAGCTGTAGAGAATTTAGGGAAGCAGATGGGGATTTATACGCCGCATCGAATCGAGGCATTTGACAACAGTAATATTCAAGGTACAGATCCGGTTTCTGCGATGATTGTTTTTGTGGATGGAAAACCAGCAAGAAAAGAATACCGGAAATATAAAATAAGAACGGTGCAGGGACCGGATGACTATGAGTCGATGCGAGAAGTAGTGAGACGGAGATATCAGCGTGTGCTAAAAGAGGGATTGCCACTGCCGGATTTAATAGTAATTGATGGCGGAAAAGGGCATTTGGAAGCAGTCAAAGAAATTCTTTTATTTGAATTAGGCTTGGATATTCCCGTGGCAGGCTTGGCAAAAGATGAAAAACACCGAACCTCGCAATTATTATACGGTGATCCGTTGGAAATCATTCCATTAGCTAGAAACAGTCAGGAATTTTATTTGCTGCAACGAATTCAAGATGAAGTACACCGATTTGCGATTACCTTTCATCGCCAAGTCCGTGGGAAAAATGCCTTTCAATCTTTATTAGATGACATACCTGGAATTGGGGAAAAGCGTCGAAAGCTGTTATTAAAAACATTTGGCTCTGTAAAAAAAATGAAAGAAGCAACAATCGAAGAATTCCGTACGATCGGCATACCGGCAAATGTAGCGGAAGAGCTATTGAACAAACTGCAAGAATAATTCATTAATCAACTATTGTATAAAAAAAAACTCTATGCTATAATGATGGCAACTTATTCTTAATAAGTGAAGGTAGAGGTGCGAACTTCAATAGTAATAATCCAGAGAAGAATGAGCTTCAAAGAAGGATTATGAAAGGGACAGTTCGCCGAAGTAAAGAAGAACTCATTATTTTCTTTGCTGGTTTTGTATTGAACAAATGCAAGACTGTCAAAACAAGGAATTGTTTTGGAGGGCTATCTCACTGTTTGTGCACATTTTAATGGAGTTTTTCTGCACAGCAATGAGACGTTCTCATTGCTTTTTTTATTGTCTTAAAAAGCAATGAAAAAAGTATTTATCGAAGTAATAGTGAGAGTTCAAAAAGGCAGCAAATTAGAAGCAAGAAGGTCGAGGCGGTGTAGCTTTGAGCAACGGAACGTATGCAATTAAATACGTGAGTAGCGGAAAAGCAAGCCAACGAAGAGATTCGCCGCTGATCATTTGATGACTTTTTGAATATCCTCTACACTTCTAAGAGAAAAAAAGAAAGTAGGGAATGCTGTGGGTTTAGTAGTACAAAAGTTCGGTGGAACATCAGTAGGCAGTGCAGAAAGAATCAAAAATGTTGCCGAGCGCGTAATCGAGGAGAAAAATAGAGGAAATGATGTTGTCGTTGTCGTTTCTGCAATGGGTAAAACAACGGATGAATTAGTAAGACTAGCTGGAGAGTTGTCAGATCGTCCTTCAAAAAGAGAAATGGATGTATTGCTTTCAACAGGAGAACAAATAACGATCAGCTTATTATCAATGGCTTTAAATGCTAAACAAGTAGATGCGATTTCTTATACTGGCTGGCAAGCAGGAATTCAAACAGAATCGGTACATGGAAATGCACGCATTTTAAATATTGAAACAGAAAAAATGCACGCTCAACTAAAAGAAGGAAAAGTTGTCATTGTAGCAGGCTTCCAAGGCGTGGCAGAAGATGGTTCGATTACGACATTGGGAAGAGGCGGCTCCGATACAACTGCAGTAGCGTTAGCTGCAGCGCTTAAAGCGGATAAATGCGATATTTACACAGATGTAACAGGTGTATATACAACAGATCCTCGATATATTAAAAATGCAAGAAAATTATTATCCGTATCTTATGATGAAATGCTCGAGTTGGCAAATTTAGGAGCAGGTGTACTGCATCCTCGAGCAGTTGAATACGCAAAAAATTATCAAGTACCACTTGTAGTACGCTCAAGCATGGAAAGAGAAGAAGGAACAATCATCGAGGAGGAAGTATCAATGGAGCAAAACTTAGTTGTAAGAGGGGTAGCGTTTGAAGATAATATTACTAGTGTAACGGTGTTTGGATTAAAAAATCCTTTAACAAGCCTATCTACGATTTTTACTACATTAGCATCCCAACATATTAATGTAGATATTATTATTCAAAGCTTAACCGACCAACAAACAATGAATGTATCTTTTTCGATTAAAGACAGTGATCTGGAAGAGACAGTGAAAGTACTGGAAGAGGTTAAAGCAGAATTATCTTATGAGAAAATAACTTCTGAACAAGGACTTGCCAAAGTATCGATTGTAGGATCAGGCATGATTTCCAACCCTGGTGTTGCAGCTGATATGTTTAAAGTGTTGGCAACAAAAGATATTGTCATCAAAATGGTAAGCACTTCAGAAATTAAAGTATCAACAGTTATTGAAAAAGACAAAATGGTTCAAGCGGTTGAGGCTTTGCATGATGCATTTGAACTTAGTGCGATTCCTGTAAACGCGTAAGCAAGATTAAACTGAAAAAAGCTGCCTAGATTGGCAGCTTTTCTTATGCAAAAGAAAATTATACGGGGTCTTTACTGTCCCAACGCACGGTTATCGTTATTTTTTTGTCTCTTCTTTTTGGATCTTCAAACGCTTCGGCAATGACTTTTTTTAGATGTTCATGTTGCTGGGCTAAGTAGCCTGTCTCGAGTTGAAAGGTGCATTTTCCTTTTTCTCTTAATCTTTTTTCAATCAAAGGACTAGTTAAAGTATACTCCATTTCATATTTGGACTGCTTGCTGACTTCAAGCGTTCCCCAGCCTGCTTTTTCAAAAAAATTTCTCGCCTCTTCTATGTGTTCAAGCGGAAACATTCTGGCAATTCTTTTTCCAGCCCAATACAAAAGTTCCGGTGTATCTCTTCCTAATAAATCTGGTATTAATATTTCACGAATTAATTCATAACCATAAGCAGGAACAGTAAGAGGTTCTTCATCCACTCTTGATCTTCCTTCTACAGATGTTAACTCACTCAATAGTCTCTCCTCTTTCTATCATTCTAGTGTATCTATTTGTCATAATTGTAAGATGATCGTAATAATGTTGGAAAAAATAGATTGCTTTAATAGTATACTGTAAATCTAGAAAAAAAACAGCTATCATCTGTAAGCAAAAAGCCAGTCTAAATGTATTCAGACTAGCTTCCTTTATAAGTGGATGTTAATTCTTTTTTATATTGCAAGGCGGAAATCAAATGTAATCCTTTTAATGTGGGAATTTGTTTATTCAGCATTTCCAGTGCTTCTGCTTTTTGGCCTTCTTTTACTTTATGCTCCATTTCCAGCCAGGCAAGCATGACTTTATCGTTTATGCGATCTTTATTTGTTTCATAATTAGATAGATCGCCTTCTTTAAGGGAAATCATTGCTGTATAATACCATTTGGCTTTCGTTTCCTTCATTAAAGGGAGCAGTTCTTTAACTAAATGAAACTTTTTTTGTTTAGCCAGTAAAATAATCTCAGAAACGATTTTAACTTGCTTGTAGCGAATTTTATCTAGCTGTTTCCTTGCTTCTTCCTCTTCATCATGAAAGAGCAAAAAAAGAAAATGATAATGAGGGTGCTTTGATTTTTGTAAAAACTGCAAAATTTTCTTTTCGTCTTTTTCAAATAGGATCGGGTATAAGGATAGATAAAGCATAAAAAAGAAGAAAAGAATGGAGACTATGATAATTAGCGAAATATGCAGCTTAAAGAAAAACATGACTAAAACAGTTATAAAAAGAAAAATATAAGGCAAGATCAAATGAGTTCCTCCGATAATAAGTATGTAAAAAGGGAATCTTGCAAGAGGATATTTCAATATGTTTCGCAAGAATTCCCTGCAAAAACAGAAAATTTTACAACTTAGCTGTTTTCTAATTGCATTTTTTTATACACTTTGACATTCTGATAAACAACTTGCAATAATGGCGCAGGGACAGAAGTGTTTTTTGCCAACTCCAATAAGTATCCTTGTAAATGATCACCTTCAATAAGGGAACCTTTCTCCATATCGCGCTGCATCGATGATTTCATATCGTATCCAATCGCATCAATTGTCTTCATATGCTCGTCCACAATATTTTCATGAATAGGCGCACCGTATGCTCGCATAATCTGAGCCGCTTCCTCAAACATTTGACGGATGAAGTCTTTGCCGCCATCACTTTCGCGAATAGGTCCAATCGGCGCGCGCAATAGCGAAGTGACACCCGACATAACAGAGATAAAAAGATATTTATGCCACATCGCTTGTTCGATATGATCACTTAAAATAAAATCTGCTTTCGCACCGCTAAAGGAATCTGTAATTTTATGTATTCGTTCCGTATCTTGGTTTCCAAATTCACCGTAAACAACCCGGGCAGCTGCACTTGTCTGAACAACATCGCCTTCTTTATTTAAAGTTGTTTCGATAAAGCATAAACCGCCAATAACCTTATCTGCGCCAAAAGCTTCTTTTAACGTATCTAAATGGGAAATACCATTTAATAGAGGCAACACGACCGTTTTTTCTCCAATAAAAGGTTTAAGATCGTTTATAGCTGCTTCTAAATGATAGGATTTTGTAGAGAATAAAACTAAATCAAATGGTTCTGCAGCATCCGTTGTAGTAACTAATTTAGGTTGAAAAGAAAAGTCTCCATTTACACTGCGTATGACAAGACCATTTTTCTCCAGCTGCTTCTTTCGGCCACTGCGAACAAGAAATGTCACATCCTCACCTTTTTCAACTAAGCGTCCGCCGAAATATCCACCAACGCCGCCAGCTCCTAATACTAAAATACGCATATAAACCTTCCTTTCAAAAAAACATGCATTTTGCTCCATTGTAGCATATTTGTACCATTTATTTATTGTTTCAACTATTGAAAAAACAAAATAAATACGGTAGGATAATTAGCCGTCAAAATTTCAACCTATGATAATCACCCATTTTTTAATCTTTCATACAATGGTCTTGTATCAAATTTTTAAATAATAGGGGGATATTCTGTCGTGTCAACATCTTATATGGATTATACGAAATCAAATGTACAGTATTTTTTTGATATCAATAAAAATCGGTTGAAAACCCGTAATGCACAAAATTATATCAACGAATTAGGAAGAAACAATTTAAATACACTGGGAGATGTTTCCTTGCTTGATATATATTTAAGCAAAGGTCGTGTGGTGGAACCGCATTATCATCAAAATGCAGCTGAACTTGTTTATTGTATTTCAGGATCAGCCGTTGTTTCCCTTATTAACCCTTTTAATAATACATTGACAAATATTCCAATAAAGCCTGGGCAAGTAGCAAATATTCCGCAAGGCTGGTGGCATTGGGAAATAGCTAATGAGGATAAAACCCATTTACTTGCCATTTTTGATGCACCATATCCACAATATATTTTTGGATCGGACATTCTGACAAAAACACCAATAGAAGTGCTTGCTCATACGTATTGTTTAAATCCAGAACAATTAAAGAAAACACTTGCTCCGTTAAAAAATCAAACCATTGTCATTGGACCTACTGATGAATGTGTCAGCCAAACCGAGCAAAGGAAGCAAACATATATAAATACTTCTAATTCTCAACCGCTACATTATCAAAATAACAAATCATATATGCCTCAAAATCGATATTATTCTCCTCAACCTAGGTATAATCAAGGCTATTATTATGGATAACTTGCCATTCTTTTAAGTAAATACAAAAAGGATGGAATGTGTTTACACTCATCCTTTTTAGAAATATGTAGTTTTTTGTCGAGTATAATTTGTAAATAAAAGTATGTACTTATGTTATAATTCAATTTTTGGTAGGGGAAACAAATAAGTCAAAAAGTTGTAAGGAGTTTTGGAATGCAAAGAAAAAAGAGTTTAATCGTTTTATTTTTGGTACTAGCAGTAGGTTTGGCTTTTTTTCTTTATCAAATGGATGATAACAAGGAGATAAAAAGCAAAAAAAATGATGAAGTTGTAATAACTAGATCTATAGAAAAAAACTCTGCTGAAAGGGTTATTTTGGGTGAAAAGGATGAAGAATACGTTGTTGGGAAGGATCTTCAACCTGGTTTTTATGATATAAAGCCATTAAACAGTAAAGAAGTAAATTTTTTCGGGTGGAAACTAAGTGAAAACGAAGAGCTGCATGCAATTGCTTTTAGGAAAAATAATAAATTTCACGTGTTTGAAGGTCAAGTCGAAATGACGCCCTCAAAGTTTCAGAAATTAAAAAAGGTGAAAGATTACTATATTATTTCCAATTCAGGATATTATGAAGTAGGTAATGAATTCCCTGAAGGCAGATATGAATTTATATTAGATGATAACTCTGTCTCATTAGATACCTATATTAATGTTCGAACGAGAGAAGATAAACCGAAAGTGACTATTCAATGGGATAATAAAAAAAGTGCTCGTTCTAATAGTGTCATTTTAAAAAAGGGTGATAGCATTTATATTGATAAGACAGATTCAAAAGAAAAACAAAGAGACGAAGTAATGTTGAAAGTAAAAGAAGCGGAAAAAGATACATATTATGATTAACTGATTTGATGAACTTATTATTTTTAACAAGAATCCTTCACCCACTAACTAGGAAGTTGAAGAAAAATAATGAACTATTTAGAAAAGTACTATTTAGGGAGTAGATAAATAATTGAAATCTAAAGAAAACGTATTGTGGAGTATATTTAAGTTATACGGTATTTTGTATGTTTTATTATATATTGGTTACATCTTTATCATAAACATTCTGGATTCTTCTTACAGTATCGTGAGTATTCCTGCTATTCTAGTACCTTATGTTTTTTTACTATTCTTTCTATTTGTTTTATGGAAATATACGAATTGGAGAACAGAAAGAAAAGCAAAGACTAAATTTATAACCAGGACAACTATTGGTATTATCCCGCCTCTATTTTGTGCAATTATTTTAGGAGTAAACGAATATAAATCTAATTTCTCTGTGAAAAAATGGTTGATTAACGAGAGCGAAAGAGTGTATATGGTAGATGACTTATTAAATGAATATGAATTAATAGGTATGACAAAAAAAGAAGTAAGTACGCTATTGGGACCGACTGAAGCAGATGATTATTTTAAAGAAGAGAATAATATTGTTTATTACCTTGGAAATGAAAGAAGCCTAATTAGTATAGACAGTGAATGGTTAGTTATTACTTTTGATGAAAATAAGAAAGTTGTGAAGTATGAGGTGGTAACAGATTAAATTTTTTCTTTTTTACATAAGAATTGTTAAAGGTGAATTTTTGAAGAATATCTCGATTTTTGAGATGTATTGATTTTCAGGACTTAAATGAATTAGCAGACAGTCATTAACTAGAAAGGGGAAACAGCATGAATTTTTTCTTTAAGCCTACAGTGGTATGGCTGCTTTTAAGTATTGTTTTCCTGTATTTAGTGGGCTTATTTACTATAAGGCCGGAAGTTACATCAGGCAATGGCAATCTTGGCCTTATTTTTGTTTTGCTCGCCGTAATCATTTTTCTGCGATTCGCCAAGAACTTATGGAAAAGCCTAGGTACGCTTGTTTTGCAGCCGCGAACCTGGAAGTTCGTAAGCCTTGGATCGCTATTTGTTCTACTGTTGGCTAGTTTCTTGGAATATCGGTATACGTTGAATTTGATCGATCAATTAGGGGGCACTCCCGCACAGAAGTCCTCAAGAATTTACCGCTATTCATGGGTTAATCAATATACAAATACTTTATTCATCAATGTTTATACCTTTATTATGTTAATTTCAGGTGTCGTATTCTTACATGCGATATTGAGGAGAAATCGTAAGAACAGTAAAAAAAGTGCCTGACAATTATTTTTCTAGACGTTGAAAATGCAAAAAGCTTATGAGACACCCTTTAAAAGGGAGGTTGTTCTTTTTTAGTACAAAAGATAAAAGATAAGCCATTTTTTCCTGAAAAACCTATATAATAAATTGAGTTTTTGTTTAATCTTAAACAGAGCTATTAGGGCAAATTAATCTTACCTCTTGAAGTAGTGGGACCTACAAGTATTATAAATATTTCATGCTTAAACCTAAGTAAATGAAAGTGGAAACTAAAATAAACCCAGAGAAAAAAAGAACTTTATTTCGATTAGACAAATTTTTCATCCAACCCCATCTTTTTCGGTCTGTATCAAACCAGTAACAGTCAATGATAACCGTTAATACAATAATTAGTAAGATTACGAAAGAACTCATTAGTTACCCTCCATTTCTTTATATCCAGTATATGTTAATTTTATTGTAACATATTCCATTAAATAAGTCTGCTTGCTCCACCTTTTGCTATTAAAGAACAATATTTATAAACATTCATAAAAAAATAAATTATCACATCATTTAAACTTTACCGAAAGAAGTAAAAACAATTTTAAACCACAATAAAAGAAAAAAGTCGTCCAAATTTCCCAAAATGTAGTCACTCCAAGGCTTCTCCCTACATAAGATATTCAGACTATGATAATACCCACCCCAGAGTTCATAGCTGGCGTAGGCAAGGAGGGTTATACTATTTGAAGGAGAACGAATTTACTCACAAGCCATTATTAACAAAAAGAGAAAGAGAAGTGTTTGAGCTGTTAGTATAAGACAAAACAACGAAAGAAATAGCAAGTGATTTAAAAAACAGTTCGAAATCATATTTTAATTGTAATGGTAGCTTTCATGTATTCTTCCTCCATTTTATTGTGTTCGTAAAAGTTAATCATTTTTGCAAGATGTAAATATATGAAATTATATAGCATACTACTAAATAAATAACTACAAAAAAGCACTATCCTGAAGATAGTGCAAGAAGTGTCATGACATTCGTAAGTCTCTTTTCATTTCTTCATATTCACGTTTAGAATTATTACCATGTAAACTAAGAATATGTTTTTCTAATTCTTCTAGTTTTGAAACAAAAATAGGATGAAGCTCTGTTGTATTTGCTTTTCCATACATACAATTTGTATAAAAAATTAATTGAGAAGCGATAAAATCGTCATTTGTTTCAAGTATAGCATCTATCATATGAGGGATATACTCAAAAGCTTCAACACTACTTTTATTATCTATGATTCTATCAAAAGAATGAGCTAGATAGAACTCATCTTCATTTATTTTCTCAACCCAGTTTTCTAAAATGCTTTCAATGTCTTTATGCATAAATAAAACCCCTTGTTTATTATTTAAACTTAAAATCGTCAAATTTTTTAGTTTTTTTGTTATATACAAAGTGTATTACAACGTTTTGGCCTTCCTTTGTTTTTAATTTTCTCTCCATTTTAACCCAACCATCTTTATGGTGCCATCTGCTGTCATTCAATTTAATACTTGTAAATTCAGTAGCTCCATCTAATGGGTTATTTAATACATGATCCATAAAGATTTCCTCAACTAAATCTTTCGGATTTTGCCTTCCTGTAGAACCTTTTCCTAGTGATTTTTTTGCTATTTTTTTACTGATATCTTTGACGGCACTTTTAATAGCAGCTTTTCCGAATTGTTTGATAACCCAACTGATTCCAATTCTTACTATAAAACCTACTAAAACAGCTACAACAGGAACTATAGATGCTTGTAATTCAGTTGAATCTACATTAATAACTTCTCCGGTATCTACATTAATAAGTGTAGCATTAAAGTCCTCATCAGATACACTATTAAGCAATATTTTGTAAGTGTGTTCAACTAGTTCACCATTTTCAGCCTCTGAAGAAAAGTCAAAAGACATCTCGTTTGTCTCATTATTAATTGATAGAGCGCCATTTGCTGATAGTTCTTCTGCATCTATCTTCGTTTCTATAACAGTTTCTGTTTTTTCAACTTCTACTGTTGTTTCTAAAACATCTGACACATTGCCTTCAATTGTATCCTCAACAAAGGAAGCGGCATCATCAGAGGCAACTACTATACCTTCTTCTGTTGGATCAATCTTAGTTATTATGCTTTCTTCATTTAATACGTTTTCTTGGGTTTCATTTGACTCTTGTGCTTTTGCTACTCCCGGTGTTATGTAAGCAAATAAAAATACACTGGTAATAATATAAATAAATAAATTTTTCATTCTACATCTCCTCTAGGGAATATATAAAAATCCCTTGCCTGTATATTTTTTATTATCTAATTCTTTAATTTTTAATAGATTAGAAGAAAGTATATTTGTTTTGGGGGAACCGTTTGAAAGATTGAATGCTATTATTCCTGTAGCATATGCAGTAGCAAAAGATGTCCCACTTACTATATTTTTTCCTCGTATCCTTCCTATTATTGGTATATCTACTCCTGGTGCTACCAAGTTTATTTTCCCAGTTGCTGCTAATGAATAATGGTTAAATTCTTTATCAACTGCTGAAATTGAAATTACGCCGGGATATTTTGCGGGATAATCAGTATACAAACCAAAAGTATTACCAGCTGCTGCTACTATAATTATTCCTTTTTCTAAAGCATCGTTAATAGCTTTCTCTAACACTTCTGAGTTTTTTTGAAAACCAAAACTTATATTAATAATGTCTACCTTTTGTTCAATGCTCCATCTAATACCTTTAACAACATCTTCAATTTTTCCACTTCCATTTTTATCGAGTACTTGTACATCGTATAAATGCGCAGAAGGGAAAATACCGATGACATTTTCTTTGTTCGGTTTTGCTGCAATAATCCCTGCAATCGCAGTACCGTGTCCAAAAGAATCATAAGTTTTCTTTTGCCCATTGGTAGCGTTATAAGTTTTTTTTACCTGTGCTTTAATAGCTTCATGGTTACGGTTAATTCCACTATCTAGTATGGCAATTTTAATATTTGCTTTATCGGGCATTTTTATCTTTTTGGATTCTAGTACATTACAAACAGCCCAATTTCTTTCACAGTCTTTACTATTTAAAACTATTTCAGAATTTTTTTGTGTACAAGAAGTGAAAACAGCAATAAAAACTATTAATAAAAATGGAGTGGAAAATCTTCTCATTATGTACTTAACATCCTTTTATATAATTTATTAGGAGTATATTTTTATCCAGTAATTGTCACCTTCTTCCTATGAAAATGTTAAATAACAATTATGTAAAATGGTAACATAATATAGAAAATGTGACAATATTGTGAATAGTAATTAGAAAATTTTCTAAATTTTATTAAGATTAGGTTGACTTTGGGAGTTGATTCGAATTTGTTTTAATTGATGATAAAAATCCAAATTAACAAGAATTATGTGTTAGTTCAAATAAGTAGAAAAGGCGGGGATAGGTATTTTGTAAGTTCTTATTCTGAAATAGAGGTGATAATTCAAGCAAAGGGTTTTAAAGCAACTTTATGTTATGAGGTTCTTTTGCTTGTTAATGTAGATGTGATGTTTGTAGCTAATTTACTATGAGGAAACAATTAGAGAATGCATCTAATCGCCAATTCTTCATTAGACTTGATTTGGCGACAATAATTATTATCTTATCTACATGGTTCTTTTCACTTTTGTAGTTGAATTTGTTAAAAGTAGTTCAGCGTATTTCAGAAAAATATAAGAAAATTATTCAATATTCAATCTCCTGCAGAAAGAATATATCCAATCCAAACCACAATAAAAGAAAAAAGTCGTCCAAATTCCCCAAAATGTAGTCACTCCAAGGCTTCTCCCTACATAAGATATTCAGACTATGATAATACCCATCCCAAAGTTCATAGCTGGCGTAGGCAAGGAGGGTTATACTATTTGAAGGAGAACGAATTTACTCACAAGCCATTATTAACAAAAAGAGAAAGAGAAGTGTTTGAGCTGTTAGTACAAGACAAAACAACGAAAGAAATAGCAAGTGATTTATTCATTAGCGAAAAAACAGTTCGAAACCATATTTCAAATGCTATGCAAAAGCTGGGCGTTAAGGGGCGTTCACAGGCTGTTGTAGAGCTCCTTAGAATGGGAGAACTAGAACTTTAAACAAGGAAGATGATTCAAAAAGAGGAGTGTTCCATACAATATTGTTGTGGGATTCAGAATCTTATGTTGGATCATCTTCTTTTTACATATGGAGGGTTTTTTTTAAGTTAGTTTTATGAGTTTTTAAAGTAATTTAAATGGAATGGATTAACCCTTATATTAATCTTAGGGAGTTGCGATTTATGAAGAGAGGGATTAGCTTTGAAATTCCAAATGAATACGGAACATTTCTTGGAGAAGTACTAAAGCCGATTGACACCACTGCATTCAGTTGGAGAATTGGTAACGGTGAGTCATATACAGTAGTTGATGATGGATTAGATAAAGAGCTTTTCCCCGTAGATAAAAAAGTAATAGAAGGTGCAGAACTCAAAAATTTATTAGAAAACAATAAATATTATATTATTTTCGCTGACTTACAAGCATTTCCAAAAGGTGAATTTTCTAAAATTGAGACATATGAAGAATTTATTGTAAGCAAGTGTAAACTTGTTCTATTAGTTGTGGATTGCTGTAATGTTACTATTTATTGTAAAAATAAGGAAGTAATCAAATTGCTATACAACAATGCAAAAAAATATGGATTTGAAGATGTTGAATATATTACCGATGAAAACGATACAAGAACTAGGCTATCTGTCTGGTAACCTCAAAAAGACATTCATGAATAAAGGTCTTTAAAATCAACGTTATTATTTACCTTAATGTTGTTTAAATAAATTGAAAACTTGTTCTTATAAGACAAAAAATTAAGATGAAGAAGAGAACCTCTTCCTCATCTTAATTTTTTACCATCCATTCTTTCACGTCTACAGTAGAAGAACCACTTTTAATTAGCGGGTCTGATTCGCTGATTTTAACCGCTTCATCTAGTGAGTCACATTTAATGACGTAGGCACCGCCAGTACTGTCACTAAAAGGTCCAAAAGCTTCTAATTGATTATTTTCTTTAAGTTTGTCTAAAAAATCATAATGTGGTTGGACATAATTTTGATCGAAGTTTTGTGTTCTTGTAGTAGTTAGCAAGTAAAGATTCATTAGTAGCACTCCTTTTTTAAGTATGTACAGAAATGATTATAACATGTTTGTTATGAAAAATATGGTAATTTATTTTAAAAAATTCCCAAAAAACCATTGTAAAAATGACACAACTGTCACTATAATAAAAGTGACAGTTGTGTCATTTTAATTCAAGAGAAGAAAGTGTAAAAGTTTTAAA
Organism: Niallia sp. 01092; assembly: GCF_052318935.1. NCBI lineage: Bacteria > Bacillati > Bacillota > Bacilli > Caryophanales > Bacillaceae > Niallia > Niallia sp. 01092. The sequence goes on from NZ_JBQRKO010000005.1 coordinate 59,150, forward strand.
GTTAGATAGATGTCTAGCTACAGCGCCTACCCCTTGTGAAAAATAACCCTTTGCCTCTAAAAGTAAAAAGCACTTTTTGAGTCAAATGAACATTTTTCTTCAGGGCTGATCAAGGCGCTTCCGCTTTTCTTATATTTGGAGGGATTTACTTTGTCACCGAAAATTTCTGAAGAGGAAAAAGAGAAACGGCGCATGCAAATTATTCATGCTGCTATTGAAGTGTTTAAACGCAAAGGATACGAAGCTTCTACTATGCAAGATATTGTCGAGGAAACAGGGATGAGCCGGGGGTGGGTGTATCTTTATTTTTCAAGCAAAGAAGACATGATGCAGGCAATCCTTGTTACGAATCAAAAAGAACAAGATACACTGTTCAAAACCTTGTTTACGAGTGAGCATTCCGTTTGGGCAGGGGTGAATAAGATTTTCGACATAATGGAAGCGCAGTTGAACGATGCTTCTGATGATCTAATCATCGCTGTGTATGAATATTTTCTCAGTGGATGGAGGCTGTCGGATCGTCGTTCGTTTCTTGATAGTCATTTTGAAAAAAAGCATGAATCTTTATTTTACTATTTACAAAAGGGAGTCGCAAACGGGGAGTTTAAACCGGAAGTTGATCTAGAAGTAATTATGAAAATGATCACTTCCTATTTCGACGGCCTTTTGCTTCACACAAAATCAGCCGGTTGTAAAAATGTTCGTGTGAAGGAACAGCTAATTCTTTTTAAGTCGATATTAAAAAAGGTTCTACAAGTTCATGATTTGGAAGGGGATTTATAATGGCCATTTTTAAAAATAAGCTATTTACAAAATTATTTTTAGCCTCCTTTGCCTCCCAGCTTGGAACGACGATTGGCAACGTTGCATTTGCATTTTATTTATTAGACCATTTCAGCAAACAGCCATTTTATGCGACTATTGCCGAATTAATGTACTCACTGCCAATTTTAGTTGTATTCTTTTTCGTTGGTGTTGCTGCCGATCGATTAGACAGAAAGAAAATAACGGTATACTCTGACTGGATTCGAGCAGGCTTAACAGTTCTATTATTAGTAACGCTGTACTTCAATGTTTTGTGGCTTGCTTTTGTCATTTTATTCATTCGCAGTGCTGTATCTAAATTTTTTGCGCCAGCAGAAATGTCCATATTACAAGGAGTTCTTGATAAAGAACAGTATATGCAGGCGTCTGGGCTTAATCAAACAGTGCTCGGATTGTTTATGTTATTCGGCATGGGGATTGGGGCAATTTCTTATCACTATATAGGAATGATTGGAACGGTGATCATTGATGGAATCAGCTTTGTTGTTTCTGCCATATTAATCAGCAGCTGCGCTATTCCTCTTGAGGCAAGACTTCCAAATGGGAAAACTAATGTAAAAGAAATGAATATTTCTACTGTTAAAAACGATTTTAAAGAAGGGCTAACCTATATACTTCATTTCAAATTATTAAAATCGATTGTTTCCGGCTTTTTAGTGTTTGGCTTGATTAATGGCTGCTTTGCTGTTCTCCCGCTTTTTACGATGAAATACAAATTGGCGCCTAGTCATTATGAGCAGTATGCTTCCTTGTTTTCGATATTTTTAGGAATTGGTTTTTTGCTTGGGAGTGCAATTGCCAATCAACTTATTAAAAAGTTTAAAGTTCATTCTGTTGTGATTAGTGGCGTCTTTTTGAGTGGTGTTTTTACACTTTTGCTGGGGACGTTTGAAAAGGCTTGGCTTTATTTTATCATCGTAGTGATTATAGGAATTATTTTAGCACCAGTAAATGTGGCACTGTCAGGATGGATGACACAATTAGTTGAACCTACATTTATGGGAAGGGTTTCAGGGTGGATTGATCCATTAATGATGCTATCCCATTCTGTTTCACTCGGAATCATTGCAGTTATTTTCCCGGCCTTAGTCAAGGTGGATACGATTTATTTTGCAATCGGTATTTTATTGGTAGTAGTTGGAGGGTATTATCTTCTTACGTTGCCGAAGTTGGCGAAAAAACATGTGAAAGTAGATATAGTTGCAAATACAGAAATAAAATAAGTGTCAATAAAGAGCATAACTTCATCTATAAATAACAATCCTTTCCTTTCTGTTATCAATTTACGTACAAGGATTTGTAGATTATAATTGTATTAATTGGGCATAAAGGAAATAATGTAGGAAACATCGTGAAATTTTAACTGGATAGATATTAGGAGATGTAATAGATGAATGTAGAAGAAAAAAACTCAAAAGAGTATATTGATATTATTGCAACGGTTGAAAAAGATATGAGGTACATATCAGGGATTATTAAGCAAAAAGGTCGGGAAATTTTAAGTAATTATACGATTACTCCGCCACAATTTGTTGCATTGCAGTGGCTGTTTGAAGATGGAGATATGACAATCGGCGAGCTTTCTAATAAAATGTATCTTGCTTTTAGTACGACAACTGATTTAGTCGATCGAATGGAGAAAAATGTCCTTGTGCAGCGTGTGAAAGATCCGAATGACCGAAGAGTTGTCCGAATACATTTATTAGATGAAGGAAAAAGATTAATTGATGAAGTGATCAAAAAACGACAACAATACTTGGAAGAAGTATTGGGCGATTATTCGTTTAAGGAAGTTGAACAATTAAAGGATACGTTTATGCGATTACATCAAGAAATGCGAGAAAAATGAGGCGGTTTTTTTGGAAAGAGCAATTGGGGTTATAGATTCGGGAGTCGGCGGGCTGACAGTAGCCAAAGAAATTATGCGCCAACTCCCATATGAAAACATTATTTATTTAGGCGATACGGCGAGATGTCCTTATGGCCCAAGAACGGGAGAAGAAGTAAAAACATTTACTTGGGAAATGACCAGATTTTTATTGCAAAGAAATATAAAGATGCTTGTCATCGCTTGCAATACGGCAACTGCAGTCGCATTAGAAGAAATAAAAGAGCAGTTGCCGATACCGGTTATTGGCGTCATTATTCCAGGAGCCCGCACGGCGATAAAAGTGACAAAAAATAATAATATCGGTATGATAGGCACGATTGGAACTGTAAAAAGCAAAGCATATGAAAAAGCGTTAAAGCAAATTAATTATCGGGTGAAAACGGAAAGCCTTGCCTGTCCTAAGTTTGTACCATTAGTGGAAAGTGGAGAATACGGTGGTGCTGTTGCTAAAAAAATTGTAGCAGAGACATTAAAGCCATTAAAAGATACGGAAATTGATACACTTATTTTAGGTTGTACCCATTATCCTTTGCTTGAAAAGGTGATTCGCAAGGAAATGGGAACTTCTGTTAAAGTAATTAGTTCTGGTGCAGAGACGGCAAGGGAAGTAAGTACGATTCTTTCCCATAATAATCAGCTCGCTTCTTATACGAATAAACCAACCCATCTTTTTTTCACGACAGGCTCAAAAGACATATTTGCGAGGATTGCATCCAACTGGCTTAAACAGAAGATTCAAACAGTAGAAACGGTTAAACTGACATAACGAAGCAAATGCTTCGTTTTTTATTTGGCTAATAATGTTGTTTTTGTAAGAAGTAAAGGACCTCTTTAATGGTTTATTTTTGTCTATAGAAAGTAAATTAATCCAGCAACCCCTAAAGAAATTAATCCAACTAAACCAGAAATCATTGCTACTTTTGTCCTGAAATTCCTATCGTCTTTTGTTTCAGTATAAAAATTAGCTCTTTGTTGTTGTCCATCCGTCCAAGCTCCAATAAAAATGCCAGAAATAATCATTCCAATAATACCAACAATAAAAAACAACTTTAACATGTACGTTTCTCCTTTCCATTCATTGATTTATTTACGTTTCAAAGTATAAATTCGTTTCATAAAATTTTACAGTTTTTAAATAACTGGGGCTTTTGTTGAAGATAAGGAAACACAAATTTTGTAAAATAATAGGTTTAGGCTTAGTTCTACTTTAATAGAGACAAGCCTATTTATTTTTTTTGAATTCTATTTAGTAAAAAAGAAATTTTTCACGCCTAAACGGTCTAATTTATAAAATGACTCGTATATATATTAGTACAAACCGTCTTAGGAGTGATGAATGATGTCTAAGCATAAAAAAACAGTCATCGTTTCAGCCGTAGTTATTTCCACAATGATGCTTTCTGGATGTAGTTTATTTGGTGGGGACAATAAAGTGAATGACGATCCGCCGAAGAAGATTACATATAGTGATAATGCAGCGAAGGAAAGTGGTAATACTACTGCTAAAGAAACAAACGCCAAAGCACCAGCTGAAAATTCTATTGCCACTGAATTGTATTTACTAGATAAAGATGGCTATGTTGTACCGCAAACAGTCAACTTGCCAAAAACTAAAAGCATCGCAACAGAAAGCTTACAATATTTAGTGAAGAATGGACCGGTAACGGATTTGCTTCCAAATGGTTTTCAGGCAGTTATTCCACAAGATACAAAAGTAAGCGTCAATATAAAAGACAAAGTGGCTACTGTTGATTTTTCCAAAGAGTTTAAAGAATATAAAAAAGAAGAAGAAGCGAAAATTTTACAATCTATCACATGGACGTTAACACAATTTGATTCCGTTGATTCGGTGAAGCTGCAAATTAATGGAAAAGAATTAACGGAAATGCCGGTGGATGGTACACCAATTCAAGGTCCTTTAACACGCTCGATAGGAATTAATATAGATACTAATGATATAACCGATATTACGAATACAAAGCCATTAACTGTTTATTATATTGGCGGTGAGGCGTCGGCATACTATTATGTGCCTGTAACAAAACGTGTGAGCAATACAGAAGACAATAATATCACAGCAGCAGTAGAGGAACTGGTGAATGGTCCTGGGCAAAATTCTCCATTAGTATCTGGAATGGCGACAGATGTTGCCTTGCTTAATAAACCGACTGTTGAAGATGGCAAAGTAACGTTAAACTTTAATGATTCCATTTATAATAGCTTTAATGACGAGGAAAAAACGGTTTCAGATGATGTTCTAAATTCATTAGTATTATCATTAACAGAGCAAGAAGGAATTGAAAGTGTTACTGTTGAAGTAAATGGTAAAGCAGATTTGCAAAATGAAGAAGGCAAAAATATATCAGAACCTGTATCTCGTCCGCAAAAAGTGAACACAGGTAGTTATTAAAAAAGAATTTTTGCTATAATAAATAGAAACGGAAAAGGGTATGCAAATGATGCTGCCCTCTTCTTTTTGAAAAAAATAAGATGTGTCTTCACTTTATATGAAATGTTGAGCTAATTTGTCCAACTTCAAGAAACCACTTTCAATTTAAAGGTAGTATAATTATGTAAAGCTGTTGGAATAAGATTGACTATACTAATACATATAGGAGAAAAAAATGAAAGAAATTATTATTGCTACTAAAAATGAAGGCAAAGCTAAAGAATTTGTGCAAATGTTTGCACCCCTTGGCTACGCGGTGAAAACATTGCTCGATTATCCAGAAGTACCTGAGGTTGAGGAAACAGGAACTACTTTTGAAGAAAATGCGATTTTAAAAGCAGAAACAGTTTCTAAGCTCATAGGAAAAGTTGTTATTTCCGATGATTCAGGATTAATAGTAGATGCACTAAATGGGGAACCTGGGGTATATTCTGCGAGATATGCAGGTGAACAAAAAGATGATCAAGCGAATATGGATAAAGTGCTCGCTGAACTAGAAGGAGTGCCAACAGACAAAAGAACCGCACGTTTTTGCTGTACGCTAGCTGTAGCAAACCCAACAAAGGAGACGTTAACCTTTACGGGAACTTGTGAAGGGATTATATTAGAAGAAAAACAAGGAGAATTCGGCTTTGGCTATGATCCAATTTTTTATGTAGTGGAAGAAGAAAAAGCAATGGCTGAATTTCCTCCAGAAAAGAAAAATACTATAAGCCACCGAGCAAACGCGTTACAGAAATTAAAAGAACAATTACATTCTGTTTTATAGGGGGAGTAGAATGAAGGTTCTCATTGTTAGCGACAGTCATGGATTAGTAGACGAATTAGGCGAATTAAAAATAAGACATAAAGAGGAAGTAGATTTGTTCCTCCATTGTGGAGATTCTGAACTTCCGGCAAATGAAAAAGCAATGAATGGCTATGCAACCGTTCGGGGAAACTGTGATTATGAAGAAAAGTATCCAAATGAGCTCGTGAAAGAAAAAGACGGTGTGAAGATTTTTGTAACGCACGGCCATCTTTACGGAGTAAAATCTTCCATTACCAGCCTTTCTTATCGTGCGAAGGAATTGGGCGCCCATATTGCTTGTTTTGGACATTCGCATTTTTTAGGGATGGAAATGATCGATGATATTCTTTTTATTAATCCAGGAAGCTTAAGATTGCCAAGAGGAAGAACAGAAAAAACATATGTCATTTTAACGATCGAAAAAAATCAATATACAACAGAAGTATATGATTTTAACAAAGGGAAGCTAACAGAATTAACGTCAACATTCCCATTATCTTAAAGGTTTTCACTATTTTCCTAACAAGGAAAGAAAAAATTTCTTTGTTAGGAAAAAGTTTTTAAAAACTGTTGACTTTAATATAGATAACACATATAATAAATATTGTCCTCGTGAGGAATAAATAAAAAATAAAATCATGTCCCAGTAGCTCAGCTGGATAGAGCAACGGCCTTCTAAGCCGTCGGTCGGGAGTTCGAATCTCTCCTGGGACGTCATAAGGTTCTTTTTACACAAGATAGAACCAGTACTAAATACTCGTGAATGTTGATATATCAATGTTTACGAGTATTTTTTGTTTTTCGAGAAAAAGGCTGAAAAAGATAGGTTTTTAAATTTTTTTACACAAATTTTACACATTAACTAGCCTATATTTCGGTTGTTCTTTCTGCATCTTCTTCACGTAATTCGTTAACCTCAAAAGAAACCAGCGACCGTACGCATAATAACTGAAAGAAACCCTTCTGTTATTAAGAAGGGTTTACTTCATTAAACATTAGTTTTTTGTGTTTTAAGTTCAAACAATTTATTAATAGCATATGAACTAATTGCAAGGGAAGGAATTCCTATAATAAAATACCAGAGATTTTTCGGCATTAAAATATTGTAAAAATATAAAAATAGTACTGCCCATGCAAATACCGTTAAATATTTTAAAGTCTTTTTCAAAATATTCACCACACTTAATATGATCAATTTAATATATGTTTATCCATCCATTGTTAGGTTTTTTGTCTCTTTTGTCAATCTGTTTTGCAATCATAGTACCAACATCGGTGTAATCCAAAGCGATCGCAACTGCAGCTCCAACTGCCCAAGCCAGTTTGTCGGCTCCCCAAGCTTTTAATCTGCTTGTAACTGTTTTAGTGAAGATTCTTTGAGCTTCTTTTTTTCCTTTGTTAATAATAAATGATTGGATTGCCCCAACTCCACCACCTACGGCAACACCAATAGCTACATTTAATACTGAACCGGCAAAATTTACTCCAATTTTTATATCTCCTTTAATAGAAGCTGAAGCAGTGTTGACACCAACAGTTTGTGTTAGAGCATCATTTAAAAAGGAAACTTGATTGGTAGAATTATCGCCGGGAATTTCTTCTAGTTCAGTTTCTAGTTCTTCTTGTGCTGAACCTAGGTTATTATATGTATCAGAATTTTCATCAAAGAAACTAATTAGTGCATCTTGATATGCTTCTTTTTCTTCTCCCTCTAATCCTAATAAGGTTACTTGCTCTTCTACTACGTTATTAAATTGCTTTTTTTCTTCCTTATTCATTTCCTGAATGGATACATTTTCAACTGCTTCCGCCAGGTCAAAATCTTTAGATAGTACTTCTTTATCTAGTTCAACATCTGTTGTAATTCCTTGCACTTCTTCAGTTGCTAAAACATCTGCTATTGAAGAAACCGGTTCTTGTGTTTCTTCGATAGAAGGATTAGCAAAGCTTGTTAAAGTAGATAGAGAAGTAGCGATTAATGCTACTACCGTTAAACAAGAAATTTTTTGAAATAAATTTAACTTTTTCATAACTTTCCCCTTTATTTCTATAATTTTCAAAATGCAGAATACATTCTAACATAGAAAAGATGAAAATCTACTAATGTTTTTTAAAAAAAGTAGATTTTGTGAGCAAACAGGTAAATCGACTCAATACAAAAAATCTCCTTATAGTAAGAAAGGAGGAATAACAATGTACGATAATAAAATAAGATGCCCAGAATGCGGTGAAAACTTTAGATTGAACGACCACATTCGTATATTTTACGAAGAGAATAATATTGGTAAAAGAAATTAATGGAACGTATATTAAAGCTTATTGCTTAAATGAAGAGACAGCCACGTATTCTTAAGATTGATTCTATCTTTGTTGTTTTCATTGTTCGGATTAAAAAAAGGAGTTCAAATCTATTCCTATAAATTTCGTGATCCCATAATCCCTATTATCCCCTCCCCCACAAACAAAATAATTCTATTGAATTTCCCGTCCTAATTATGTGATAATGATTTCAGATTGATCTTTTTAACTGTTGCTACAATGCTTAATACTAAATATAAAATAATAAAGAGGTATATAGATGGTTCCAAAAAATTTACATTATAAAATGCCGGCAGAATGGACGGAGCATGAGCGTACTTTTGTTGCATGGCCTGTGCAAGATTCTATGTGTTTCCCTGAGGATTACGAACAGGTAGTCAAGGAATATTATGTTGAGCTTGTAAAAGCGATTGCAGAATTTGAACCTGTCACAGTAGTAGTAAATCCTGATGATGTGGAACAGGTAAAAAATTATTTTTCTGAAGAGAATGTTGAATTGCTGGCAATTGCCCATAATGATGCGTGGATTCGTGATAATGGTCCTACTTTTTTGACTAATGAGGAAGGACATATTGCGGGGGTTAATTGGAAATTTAATGCTTGGGGAGGAAAGTATGCTCCTTGGGATTTAGATGATCAAGTGGCGCCAAGCATCCTCGATCATTATGGTGTGAAACGTTTTGATGCACCGCTTGTAATGGAAGGCGGCTCCATCCATGTAGATGGGGAAGGAACGGTTATCACAACAGAGGAATGTTTATTAAATCCGAACCGTAATAAAGAAATGTCCAAAAGTGAAATTGAGGACTATTTAAAGCAATACTTAAATATTGAAAAAGTGATATGGTTAAAACGTGGTTTAAGTGGTGATGAAACGGATGGCCATGTCGATAATATCGCTTGCTTTGCAGCGCCTGGAAAAGTGTTAATTCAAGTTTGTGATGATCCGAATGATGAAAACTATGTGATTACGCAAGAAAATCTTGAAATATTAAGAAATACGACAGATGCAAAAGGAAGAAAGCTGGAGATTATTTCGATCGGGCAGCCGCCAATGGCTGAGTTTGACGGCAGCAGACTGACATTAAGCTATTTAAACTTCTATTTTGTAAACGGAGGAATTATTCTTCCTGTCTTTGGAGGCAATGCGGAAGAAGCGGATCAAATGGCTGAACAAGTATTAGCTTCTGTTTATCCTGAAAGAAAAATTCGCAAAATTAATGGCATGTCCATCATAAAAGAGGGCGGCAATGTTCACTGCACGACCCAACAGATGGTAAAAATATAGTTGGAAAATGAGGGGATAAATGATGAGAAACGTAAAAGTAGCAGCGACACAAATGAGCTGTTCCAATAATATAGAAGAAAATATTCGCAAAGCAGAGTCCCTTGTTAGACAAGCAGCAGAGAAGGGAGCACAAATCATCCTGCTTCAAGAACTTTTTGAAACACCATATTTTTGTCAAAAAGAAAAAGCGGATTATTATGTGTATGCAACAGAATTAGAGCAAAATAAAGCTGTCAATCATTTTCGACAAATTGCTAAGGAGCTTCAAGTAGTGTTGCCAATTAGCTTCTATGAAAAGAAAAATAATGCACGCTACAATTCTTTAGCTGTTATTGATGCAACTGGAGAGGTGCTTGGATTATATCGCAAAAGTCATATTCCAGACGGTCCTGGTTATGAAGAAAAGTTTTACTTTAACCCAGGGGACACTGGATTTAAAGTTTGGAATACACGTTATGGGAAAATTGGGATAGGGGTATGCTGGGATCAGTGGTATCCTGAAGCAGCTAGATGCATGGCATTAATGGGAGCAGAAATCATTTTCTATCCTACTGCAATTGGATCGGAACCACAGGATGGAGACATCGATTCAAAAGACCACTGGCAAACTTGTATGCTTGGACATGCTGCAGCTAATCTAGTTCCGGTTGTTGCGTCCAATCGTATTGGGGTTGAAGAAGATGAAGATTCTAGCATTACTTTCTACGGCTCCTCCTTTATCGCTGGCCCTCAAGGGAACAAAGTAGTTGAATCAAGCCGTGATAACGAAGATGTCATCGTTGCGGAGTTTGATTTGGATCAATTAGAAATTCAGCGTATTGAGTGGGGAATTTTTAGAGACAGACGCCCTGATTTATATAAAACAATTGCCACTTATGATGGAGAGCAAATCATAAAATAGTGGAATGTAAAGATAAGAAAAATAAAGAGGCACTTATGAATGTTGTTAAATCAATGTTCATGAGTGTTTTTTTTATTTACAGAAAACTTGAAAAGTTGATTTTGTTGTATCATTCTAACATTATTTTTTTCAAATTTAAAAATCACATCATTTTAGACACATGATGTTAAAAAAACAAGCAATGATAATGAGATTTTATCATATAAGCGTTGTCATTATGACATTTATTTGAATTTTCCGACAAATATCTAGATGGAATGACACTTCTGGAATAAAATACATATTATTCATATACAGTTATCATTACTTATCATTAAATCATCTTTTTCATGCTTTTAAAGGGGGGATATATTAAATGTTGGAAGGAAGGAGTGGGATGTAGTTAAAAGCAGTATAAAGTAAATATCATCTATATGAAGAAGTGATTAACTGATAAAAAAATGACATGCAACACTACTGTAAGATTGATGAATATTGAAAATAAAAAATAGGTGATATAGTGAACAAATCCAGCAGCAGAAACAATTTTACTATTATGAGCATCCTTGTATTATTAACAATAATAGTATTTTTTAGTTCATTTATTGTAGGGCGGTATTCGGTGCCATTAGATCAGTTGCTTCATATTTTTTATGCTAAATTATTTCATCTTCCTCAGACTTGGCCTGATATAACTGAAACAGTAGTATTTAATGTCCGATTTCCAAGAATTGTAGCAGCCATGATCGTTGGTGCTGTTTTAGCAGTGGCGGGATCGGCCTATCAAGGATTATTTAGAAATCCAATGGTGTCGCCGGATATTTTAGGTGCATCTGCCGGTGCTGGTTTTGGTGCTGCAATTGGTATCTTGTATTCCTTTCATACGATAGGAATACAATTATCATCTTTTCTATTTGGATTAGGTGCAGTGGCACTAACATATTTGCTTAGTCACTTTGTTGACAGCAAAGAAAACGAAGTGCTTATTCTAGTCATTACCGGTATGGTTGTTTCTACCCTTTTTTCATCTTTTATTTCGATTATTAAATACGTAGCGGATCCTTATAGTAAACTCCCAGCAGTCACATTTTGGCTAATGGGCGGGCTTGGATCGATTACGAATAAAGACCTGCTATTTGTATCGATTCCCATTTTTATTGGGGTTGTTCCTTTATTGCTTTTGAGATGGAAACTAAACATACTCTCTTTTGGAGAAGAGGAAGCAAAATCACTGGGGATTAATACAACATTGATTCGAATCATTATCATTACTTGCTCCACACTTATTACTGCAGCTGCTGTCTCCATTAGTGGAATTATTGGCTGGATAGGACTTATCATACCTCATTTAACAAGATTAATTGTTGGTCCTAATTACAAAGTGCTGTTGCCAGCCTGTCTGCTTATTGGAAGTTCCTTTTTATTACTGGTTGATAATATCGCTCGAAGCTTATTTTCTATGGAAATACCTCTTGGAATCGTGACATCCATCATAGGTGCTCCTTTTTTTATTCTTATACTGATAAATGGAAAGAAGAAGATATTATGATATTAGAAATTAACAAAGCGGCTTGTGGTTATGGAAAGCATCCAGTTATAAAAGATATTTCTTTACAGATTAAATCAGGAGAAATATTGAGCTTGCTCGGTCCGAATGGAGTTGGGAAAACGACGTTTTTTAAAACAATTCTTGGATTTTTAAAATTACAAAGTGGAGAGATTTTATTAGATGGTGAAAATATAAAGAATTGGTCCAGAAAACGCTTAGCTCAAGCGGTAGGGTACGTACCTCAAGCTCATAATGTCCCATTTCCGTTCACTGTTCTTGATGTAGTGACGATGGGGAGAACTGCTCATCTAGGTCCATTTTCCTCCCCTTCTTCATCTGATGTAGAAATTGCGGAAGAAATGATAGAAGCATTGCAAATTTCCTTCTTGCGAAATAAGATCTACTCGAAAATTAGCGGAGGTGAAAGGCAACTAGTTCTTATTGCGAGAGCTTTAACGCAGCAGCCAGGCATTCTTATCATGGACGAGCCTACATCAAATTTGGATTTTGGCAATCAAATCAGAGTGCTTCAACAAATTAAACGGCTTTCTGAGCAAGGATTAGCTGTCATTATGACAACCCATTTTCCTGACCATGCTTTTCTTTGTTCTACAAAAGCTGCATTATTACAGAAAAACAGGGAATTTATTATTGGCAAAGTAGATGATGTTGTAACAGAAGAAAATTTAAAATCTGCGTATGGAATCAATGTGGGAATTATGATGAAGGAAACAGAAGAAGAGGAAACAATCAAAACCGTTGTTCCATTGTTAAATTAATTGTAAAGGCTGTTTTCTCAAAGTTAGTTGTTTTTTACGTAAAATAATGAGAGAAGAAGTACTCAGCAGACTGAATACACGTAGACTCCTGTGGGAATGCGAGAAAGACGAGACTTAAGTAGAGCGTATGCGACGAGGAGGCTTGGCGCTCGCCCACGGAAAGCGAAGTGTATTCAGGCTGCGCGTTTAAAAGTAACAATCTATACGAAAACAGTCATTTTAAAAAAATGGGGGTATTCACAATTGAATAAATGGATGAATTATTTGAAAAAAAGTGTATTTATATTAATAAGTATTGCCGTATTGGCTGGTTGCAGCAATCAAAGCTCTACAACTAGCCAAAAATCTCCTCAAGAAGATAAACCTGAAAAAATCACCATTAAAGATGCAAATGGTAAAGAAGTGGAAGTGCCAACAAACATTGAAAAGATAGCGGATGCTTGGCCTGCACATAATGAGGTGCTTTCTATGTTAGGGGCTGGAAATAAAATTGTGTCTACTGTTCATACAAAGGAAAGTCGCCCTTGGTTATATAAAGTAACTCCTCAATTGAACAATGCTAAAACAGTTTTTAAAGCAAATGCAGAAGCAAATATAGAGGAAATGCTAACAACAAGTCCAGATATCTTTTTTACATCCTCAACGGATAAAAACGCTGAAAAAATATCTAGCCTAGGAATCCCAACTGTACAATTAAATTTTACTGATTTTGCAGGATTGAAAAATTGCTTTCAATTAACAGGAGAGATTTTGGGAAAAGATGCAGAACAAAAGGCGGAGAAATTTAATGCCTATTTAGATGATAAAATTAAAATGGTAAAGGATGTTACTTCTCAGATTCCATCAGATCAAAAGTTAAAAGTATTACATTTTAATAATGGGAAGCTTATACTTGTAGACGGAAGCAATACGATTATTGATGCTTGGGTCAATGCCGCTGGAGGAGTAAATGCCGCTGCCGACATTGATGGCAATATGAAAGAAGTAACTATGGAACAAATCTTACAATGGAATCCAGATGTCATTATTTTAGGTGCAAATGCTAAAAATTTGAAACAAACTTTTGAAAAAGATCCTGATTGGCCAAAAGTAAATGCAGTAAAACAAGGGAAAGTATTTCAAAACCCTGATGGAGCATTTTTGTGGGATCGTTACGGTGCAGAAGTAGCGCTGCAAATTCAGTGGGCTGCAAAGCTATTAAATCCAGACAAATTTGCGGATTTGGATATGGTAAAAGAAACAAAGTATTTTTATAAAAACTTCCTAAATTATGAGCTGACAGATGATGAAGCAAACAGAATTATCAGCGGAAATCCACCCGCAAACTAAGAATATGAAATACGGATATATAACAATGAAGTGATAGCTGGTGCTATCTCTTTTCATTATGTAATAATTGTTATATTTATTTTTTGAAGTTAAATTATTGTCGTTAACTCCTGGTGATAAACTGGTAAAATATAAAAATAGTTATTGTATATTGATCGATTACCAGGAGTGAAATGAATGAAGAAAATAGTTGCAATATTTGCCGTTTTAGTTTGCTATACAGTTCTTTTTTTTCTGATTGAATTTATAAACAATAAATTTGAAACGAAGGCGCCAATAGCGAATAATGGAGTTATCAACTTAGAAAATTGGGATTTTATATACGGTGGGAATGTCCCATTAAACGGAGAATGGGAATTTTATAAGAATAAACTATTATCTCCAGAGGAAATTCACGCATATCAAGGAAGTAAACCAATGTACATAAAGACCCCAAGTAATTTGATGAACATTCGTTTTACAAATAAAGAAACAGGGGTAAAAAAAGGAACTTATCGATTAGTGATTCACACCAATGAAAAAGACCAAATCTTTGGAATTAAAGTAACTTCTATTCATATGTCAAACAGTATTTATGTAAATGGTAAGTTGATTGGGAGCAGCGGTGTTCCATCAGATTACAAAAGCTATGAGCCGCAAAATAAACCGTATGTTAGCTATTTTCCAATAGAAAAAGGAAAAAATGAAATTATCGTTCAGTTTGCTAATTTTCATTTTAAACCAAGCGCAGGAATCGTGAAGCCGATCTATTTTGGAGAGCAGAAGCAAATATCGAGATTGAGAGATCTTTCTATTGTGAATGATTGGTTGATGATTACGGCTTTTTTTATGATGGGATTATACTTTTTTGGTTATTATCGACAAAGAAAAAGAGATATTCATTTATTATATTTTTCCGTATTTTGTCTTATGCTAGCAATCAATATATCCACAGCCACCGGAGATAGAGTTATTTATATGATATTTCCTAATATGTCTTATTTTGTGCTGATTTGGCTTCAAGGCTTTTCTACTGTACTGACGAGTGTGACATTTGTTCTTTATCTTTTCTCTGCCTATAAATCGTTAGTGTTAAAATGGATTGTTATCCTTTTCGTAACCCTCGGGGGATTACTATTAATACTTGATTTATTATGGATTGGGCATGTATCCAAAAACTTGGTCATTTCTCATTCTATCATGGCTCTCTCCGCTTTAATTTATGCAACATATATTTTAACATTAGCTGTGATGAATAAAATGGAGGGGAGTATGTATCTCATCATTGGTGTATTGTCTATGGGCATATATATCATTACAACGACGATTAATGGATATGGTTCTGTTCCTATATTATCCTTTTTTTCGCTAACATCTATCGTATTTTTGCTAATGATTTCTTTACTGATGTCGCTACATTTTTCGAATGCTTTTATTGAAATTGAGTCCTTATCAAAGAAATTACTAAAAATCGATCAATTGAAGGATGAGTTCATTGCGAAAACATCACATGAATTTAAAACACCGTTAAACGGAATCATTAATATATGTCAAACGATACTGAAAGATCAAGGGAAAATACTTTCGAGTAAGCAGCGAGAGAAAGTTACACTGATTACGCAAATAACCTTTCGATTAGCCGATCTTGTGAAAGATATACTCGATTTATCTAAAATGAAACAAGGGATGCTTCAAGTCAATCCAATGCCAACAGATGTTCGTCCAATTGTTACTGTTGAAATTGCGATACTTGCCTTGATGGCAGAGAAAAAACAGTTGCAAATCGTCAATCAAGTTCCAACTAATTTACCTAATGTGTTAGTTGATGAAAATCGATTGAGACAAATAGTAAATAATCTATTAGAGAATGCCATTAAATATACTGATCAAGGAAGCGTTACGATTTCAGCTGCGCAAGAGAACGACATAATGAAGATAACAGTAGAGGATACAGGGATTGGCATTCCACAATCAGAATTTGAAACTATTTTTCATGCTTTTCAACAACAAGAATCAAAAGGACAGGACGGTGCAGGATTAGGGTTAAGCATTGTGAAGCAACTAGTGGAGTTGCAGGGAGGAGAAATATGGGTAGAGTCGGTAGTAGGAGAGGGATCTGCTTTTCACTTTACATTACCAATCGCCGAAATGAATGTACCGATTATTTCGCTTCAAGCAAGCGAGGCAGTGCCAGCAACAAAAAGCCCTCCTATTTTGATAAATACACCTTATCGTTTAGTCGATAAAAATGCACCAACAATTCTTATCGTCGATGACAATATAGAAAATTTAAAGATTCTGATCGATATGATTGAATCTATTCCATACAACGTAATTGCGGTGAAGAACGGAGAAGAGGCATTACAAGAAATTGCAGCTAATCCACATATTGATTTAGTTATTTTAGATTTAATGATGCCAGGAATGACAGGTGATGAAGTATGTATGAAAATCCGTGAAATGTATAGCTTAATAGAGCTGCCGGTGTTGATAGTGACGGCAGCGCTTATTGATTCTGATAAACATTTTGCTTTTCAAGTCGGTGCAAATGATGTTCTGCAAAAGCCGTTTAATTATTCGGAATTTGAAGCAAGGATACAAAGTTTAATTATGATGAAAGATGCCACAAGCCAAGCGATTAAGTTAGAAACAGCTTTTTTGCAATCACAAATAAAACCGCACTTTTTATATAATGTTTTAAATTCTATAATGGCTTTAAGCTATATAGATGTAGAAAAATCGCGTGAAACAATTGGTCACTTTGCCAGTTATTTAAGGGGAAGTTTTGATTTTTACAATACATCCAACCTCACGTCTTTTGAAAGAGAAATGTCCATCGTCACATCTTACGTACAAATAGAAAAGACTCGATTTCAAGAAAGAATTCAAGTGGAGATAGATGTGGAACCTTATCTTGATTTTTCCTTGCCGCCTTTAATGATTCAGCCACTTGTTGAAAATGCGATTCAGCATGGCATTGAAAAGAAATCAGAAGGTGGGTGGGTGAAGCTCACCGTAAGAAAAGAACTGGATGGTTATATGATCAAAGTCGAAGATAATGGAGTAGGAATGTCCGAGGAACAATTAAAAGCCGTAATGGCAAAAGAGAGTAATAGAAGTGTCGGGTTAAAAAATATTAATTATCGGCTTCAACATTTTTATGGGGCAGAACTGCAGATTGAAAGTGAACTAAATAAAGGAACAACGATAACGATGATGATTAACCAAGTATTTTTACCGAAAAGTAATAAAAAAATAGGTAGCAAAAACTTATTTAAATAATAAGGAAAGGAGGAGGCAGATGGAAGCGGTTATCATTGATGATGAGCGACTATCAACTTTTTTATTACAAAAAATGTTAGCGGAGTTTAATTGTTTCACAAAAATTTCAACATTTGAAAATGGGGAAGATGTACTTAACTTTATACGAGCAAATCATGTCGATGTTGCTTTTGTTGATATTGAAATGCCGGGAATAAGTGGTGTGAATCTAGCGGTAGAAATGCGGCGAATACATAAAAGTATTAAAATTATTTTTATTACTGCACACACGAACTATGCTGTTCAAGCATTTGAAATAGAGGCGCTTGATTATGTTGTTAAACCATTTACCCCTGAAAGAATTGAAAATACAGTGAAGCGAATTGCAGGAGGTCTATCAGTTCATCGCGAGCAAGGCGAAAAGAAGCAAATGCTTCATTGTTTAGGAGAGTTGAGGGTAACGAAGCAACATGGAAATTCACCTATTTTATTAAATAAGTGGCGTACAAAAAAAGCAAAAGCATTATTTTGTTATTTTATTCATAACCGAAATCAAACGATACATAAAGATGTGTTAATTGAGCTGTTTTGGAATGATGTTTCATTGGAAAAAGCACATACGAATCTTCACACGACGATTTATCAAATTCGTAAAATGATTCAATCCTATGCTATCCCCTTTGAAATCGTGCGTGTAGGGGATGGCTATCGTTCAGAAATGAAAAATATCGTGCTAGATATGGATATATTTGAAGAGAAGATAAGGCAATTGCCAGAATTAACAAGCGAAACATTAACAGCATATGAATCGGTTATAGCTCTGTACGAAAATGATTATTTTTACGATAGTTATTATGCATGGGCTGAGAGTGAGAGAGTCCGGCTGCAAAGTATATGGATGAGATTTGCTTTTTCTCTCATTGCTTTTTACATAGAAATGAATCGTTACGAGCAGGTCATTAATCTTTGTTTTCTTATTCAGAAAATAGACCCATTAGAAGAGAAGTCATATATCAGTTTAATAGAGATATATAGTAAAACCGGAAATACAGCAGGAGCAAAGAAACAAATAGAGAAATTACATGCAATTCAAGAAGAAATAAATTTGCCTTAAAATCAGTGATGGGGTCATTGTTGATTAATTAGTCAATACCAATCGGGTCTTATCAGGTAATGCATTAAAATAAATTAAACTTGTTAGTACAGCAAATAGATTTGTGAGCTATGCTCTTTATTTCATGGCAGTGGAATAAAGGGCATAGCTTTTTTGTTAAAAGATAAGAAAGCATAAAATTTCGAACCTAGTTTAGTGTCTAGCTCCGGCGCCTAGCCCCTGTGAAAGATAACCTCTTGCCTCTAAAAGTAAAAAACACTTTTTGAGTCAAGAGAACATTTTTCTTCGGGGCTGAGCAAGGCGCCTGCGCATTTCTTATTGAAAACCTAAAAGTGTTCAGAATTTGTTCAGAGCAGTTTTATACAATGATAAAAAATTAATTCAACATATATTTAATCGGGATTTTTTTATTTTCTTGTTTTGCTTTTTTTCATTCATCAGTCAGAGTGCAGACTTTTTCTATACCGACACAAATTACAGATCATTTGTTAATAGATGTAAGTTATTCGATCAGAATGGTAATAATTTAATGGAAATGCTAATAAACCAAGTAAAGAGTCACCTGAGTTAATGAAATAAAAAGTTACACGGTAGACAAAGTTAGCATCATTCACGGTTGCAGATTTTAAACAAGGACACTATCGATTTGTGGAAAAAAAGGCAATGAAAAATTATGGCTGATTCAAATGTATGCTTTTTTCTATTCTTAAGTTGATCTTTTTACATGGCTCTTTTCTCAATGTTTGTTGTTTTTTACATAAAAAAATTGGAGAAGAGTACTTAGCAGCCTGCATACACGTAGACTCCTGTGGGAATGCGAGAAAGACGAGACCCCACAGGAGCGTATGCGACGAGGAGGCTTGACGCTCGCCCGCGGAAAGCGAAGGGTATGTAGGCTGCGAGTTTAAAAGCAACAATCTATACAAAAACAGCCTTTTATAAAGTGATTTTGGTATATCGCAATTAAATGGAGGATTTAATCATGACAATCAAATCTAGGAAACAGCGTATTCAAGAACAAAAAGCAGCTGAAGACAAAAAACGTAATCAAAAATTTACGTCAGGTGTTTTAGCTACAGGCATTGGAACAACGGCTTTTTTTGGGAATATGCAAATGGTAGAAGCTTGTGACTGCGTGGAAAATTATACAATTGAAAGTGGTGACACTTTGTATAGTATTGCTAAAAATTACAAAGTAACAGTAGATCAGTTGAAATCTAAAAATGGATTTGAATCTGACCGAATATATGCAGGTCAAGATATAATTGTTCCTTTCCTAGATGAAAAGGGTAATCTTCCTATTGTTGGAGAACCTATGGAAGAAGGTGAAATTGTTCACTATATCCAAAACGGAGATACACTTTGGAGTTTATCTCGTAAATACGGAGTATCGATTGAAAAACTTATGAAGGACAATAACCTTCAAAGCACAATACTTATTGAGGGGCGTTTATTAACAGTTAATACAGGCGTTGAAATTTTTAACCTGTCACTAAATATATTCCTGCAAAAAAAGCAGAAAAAGTGGTGCAAACACCTGCTAACACATATACAGTACAGCCTGGTGATACCCTTTATTCTTTAGCGAAGCGTTTTAATGCTTCAGTAAAAGAGCTTCGAGAGTTAAGTGATTTAAAATCCGATGGCATCTTAATTGGACAAAAATTAGAAATTCCTGCTCGTGATGTTATCACGACAAAAGCAACAATTTTGGGGGTTGTCGATTCTGCTTCCATTGAAATAATCGCACACCATGTAACATGGGTGCTTGAAGTATCTTATGGTTCCTCTCAAAAATTCTCTAATCAAATAGGTAAAAAAGTTACTATTACTTTTACAAAAGGTAATAATAACCAACGCCCTGCATTGATTAGTGTTGACGAAATATTTGACATTTAGGATTTGTTTATTTATATTGTTGGTTGCTATTTTTGAATAATATTATTATGCATTAGGTAGTATTTTCATAAAACACAAAAATATGATGTAGTTATATGTATAATCATCTTGCGCAACGATGTAAGGTTTTTTCTCATATTTATTCTTAAATAGATAAAATATTAAAGAGTTATGTTTAAAAAACATTTTAATTAGAAGAGATGTGAGACACTCCTTGCTTCGATATCAGGTTGAAAGGGAAAACTCATGCTGGTTATAAAGGAGAAAGAATGATAATTATTATAGAAGAAATTTCCTGATTGTTATTAAATATTATAAAAATATGTTTATAAATACATGTGTAGGTTAATTTTAAAAGTTTAAATTGCCTAATCAATCAATTTAATTAAAGGATGTTTTCTCAAAGTTTGTTGTTTTTTACATAAAAAAACATTTGGAAAAGCGTTTCTTAGCAGTCTGCATACACGTAGACTCCTGTGGGAATGCGAGAAAGACGAGACCCCACAGGAGCGTATGCGACGAGGAGGCTCGACGCTCGCTAAACGGACGAAGTGTATTCAGGCTGCGAGTTTAAAAGCAACAATCTATACGAAAACAGCCTATTTTAAAGATGGAGAAAACGTCCTAAACATTCATTTACCTTTAATTCATGATAACAAGTTATAAATGGAGAGATATAAAAAGTGTGTTAGAAAATATAACAAGTAAATATACGATTCGGTCGTTATTGTATTATAATTTAGTTCGAATCATCATCATTCCTAAAATACAAGGATAATAAATATAAGAAGGAAAACGGATTATATAAGGTTTCGTACATAACGGGAGATAATAAAGTGTGTTTTATGCCTTTTAAAGTAAAAAAATAGTGAACTAATTGTAAAAAATACAATTTTTTTAAAAAAAATTTCAAAAAAAATAAAGGGGTAAAATTATTTATATATCAATATTGTAAACGGTTTCTAAGAGTGGGATATAGCTTTAATTATCTAACAATTCTCAAAAATACTGTTGACTCTTGTTTCATTTCGGCGTAAGATAACTTCATCGAAAGCAATACAGAAAATAACAACGAGATTAGCTTTTGTATATGAATAACAGAATGTTTTTGACGCATAATAAAAAACAGA
Source organism: Niallia sp. 01092 (assembly GCF_052318935.1). Classification (NCBI taxonomy): domain Bacteria; kingdom Bacillati; phylum Bacillota; class Bacilli; order Caryophanales; family Bacillaceae; genus Niallia; species Niallia sp. 01092. The sequence goes on from NZ_JBQRKO010000005.1 coordinate 80,632, forward strand.
TGAAAACGATGATTTTAAAGATATTGAAAATACGATGATAAGGATAAGTAGTTTCAAATTTGGGATTCCACAGAGAGCCGGTGGTGCTGAGAGCCGGTGAAGTCAATTGAAATGAACTCGCCTTTGAGTGTTAGCTTGAAAGATATTTCGACTAGAGCTAACCGAGTGATACCCACTCGTTACCAAACACTAGAACAGAACTGTTCACTGAGTGCATACATGAATAATGTGTATGAATGAGGGTGGTACCGTGGAAAGAAGCCTTTTCACCCCTTTGTCTACTAAAAAAATTATTAGTAAACAATGGAGGTGAAAAGGCTTTTTTTATGAACAATAGTCTTTAATTTAGTCATACTACAAGATTCCTTAACTAAATTACTTTTTATAAGGGGGTTAAACAAAATGTTACAGGAAACTGCCTTTGACAAAACAAAGGCTAATGCAAAACCGTTAACTGGTTCAGATCTCTTGTTGCAAGCATTGGAAAAGGAAAATGTAGAATTTATTTTTGGTTATCCAGGTGGTGCAGTACTGCCGATCTACGATAAAATTTATGATTCTAAAATATTTCATGTATTGCCGCGTCATGAACAAGGAGGCATACATGCTGCTGAGGGTTATGCAAGAATTTCGGGTAAACCTGGTGTTGTCATAGCGACAAGTGGGCCTGGTGCTACAAATATAGTAACAGGACTTGCAGATGCGATGATGGATTCATTGCCATTGGTTGTTTTTACAGGGCAAGTTGCAACAGGCGTTATTGGAACAGATGCATTTCAAGAAGCAGATATATTAGGGATTACTACGCCGATAACTAAATATAATTGTCAAATTAGAAGCTTGGAAGAAATTCCGAAAATTGTAAAAGAAGCCTTTTATATCGCAACAAGCGGAAGACCTGGTCCAGTATTAATCGATATTCCGAAAGACATTGCGGCAACCATTACAGAAGTGCCGGAAGAGCAGGAAATTGATTTGCCAGGCTACCAACCGACTACACAACCAAATTATTTGCAAATTCGCAAATTAACCGAAGCAGTAAGTGCAGCGAAAAAACCTGTTATTTTAGCAGGTGCAGGTGTAATTTTTGCAAAAGCAAATAAAGAATTAAAACAATATGCAGAACAGCAGCAAATTCCAGTGGTGCATACATTGTTAGGCTTAGGAGGATTCCCAGCTGACAATAATTTATTTGTTGGAATGGGAGGTATGCACGGTATTTATGCAGCTAATATGGCTTTATATGAATGTGATTTGCTAATTAATGTCGGCGCAAGATTTGATGATCGATTAACTGGAAATTTAGCACATTTTGCACCGAATGCAATTAAAGCACATATTGATATTGATCCTGCAGAAATTGGTAAAATTATTCCAACGAAAATTCCAGTTGTAGCAGATGCAAAAGAAGCTTTAGTGGAATTGATTAAACAAGATGGTAAAAAACCAGAACATAATGAATGGTTGGAGAAAATAGAAGGTTGGAAAAAAGAGTATCCTTATTATTATGAAAATTCTGATTTGTTAAAACCGCAAAAAGTGTTAGAACTATTGCATGAAAAAACAGAAGGAAACGCGATTGTCACAACAGACGTTGGCCAGCATCAAATGTGGACAGCACAATATTATCAGTTCAAGGAAGCGAACAGATGGGTTACATCTGGAGGCCTTGGGACAATGGGATTCGGGTTGCCTTCTAGTATTGGAGCTCAATTAGCAGATCCAGATGCAACGGTTTTAGCGATAAGCGGTGATGGTGGATTCCAAATGTGCAGCCAAGAGTTAGGGCTGATTAAAGAATTAAACTTACCTATTAAAATAATCATCCTTAATAATCAGGCCTTAGGAATGGTAAGACAGTGGCAAGAAATCTTTTATGATTCCCGTTTCTCTCATAGTAAAGAATCTGTACAGCCATCCTTTGTTAAACTTGCAGATGCATACGGCATAAAAGGTTATCAAATTACTTCAGAAGAAGAGGCGGAATCGATTCTTGACGAAGTACTCAACGTAAGAGAGCCAGTTTTACTTGAATTCCGCATCGATCCTAATGAAAATGTGTATCCAATGATCGCACCTGGCAAAGGTTTACATGAAATGGTAGGGATGAAGCCATGAAGAAAATAATTAGTTTAACTGTTTTAAATAAATCTGGTGTGCTCAATCGCATTACTAACTTGTTTTCTAAAAGAAATTATAATATTGAAAGCATATCTGTAGGTCATACAGAGAATGAAGGAATTTCCAGAATCACTTGTGTTGTTCATGTAGATAATGAAAGTGTAGTGGAACAAATTACAAAACAATTGAATAAACAAGTGGATATTTTAAAAGTAGTGGATATTACCGATCAGTCCATTGTTGCACGTGAACTGGCATTAATCAAAGTGCTGGCTACACCACAAACTAGACATGAACTGTACTCGTTAATTGAACCTTTTAGAGCATCAGTAATTGATGTCAGCAAAGAAAGCATTGTTATTCAAATTACAGGTGAATCAACAAAAGTGGAAGCATTTATTGAATTGCTTCGACCATACGGTATTAAAGAATTGGCGAGAACGGGCACAACCGCCTTTCCTCGCGGCTCGCAAAAAAGCGTAAATTCTAAAAATACTTTTTCAATCGTTTAAGCAATTTATTAAAATAAAAAAATTAACTTACATTCGAAAGGGAGAATAAAAAATGGCTAAAATGTATTATAACGGAGACGCAAACTTAGGATTCTTAGAAGGAAAAACTGTAGCAGTAATTGGATATGGTTCACAAGGACATGCACATGCTTTAAATATGAAAGACAGCGGCGTAAATGTAATCATTGGTTTAAGACAAGGTAAGTCTTGGGACAAAGCAGTAGAAGATGGCTTTAACGTATATCCTGTTGGAGAAGCAACTGCAAAAGCAGATATCGTAATGATTCTTTTACCAGATGAGCTACAAACAAAAGTTTATAATGAAGAAATTAAACCAAATCTTACAAACCAACCATTAATGTTTGCGCATGGATTCAACATTCACTTTAACCAAATCGTTGCACCAGAAGCTTGTGACGTATTATTAGTAGCTCCAAAAGGTCCAGGACATTTAGTGCGCAGAACATATGAGCAAGAAGCAGGTGTACCAGCATTATTCGCTATCTACCAAGATGTTACAGGTGAAGCAAAAGAATTAGCATTAGCTTATGCAAAAGCAATCGGTTCTTTACGTGCAGGTGCATTAGAAACGACTTTTAAAGAAGAAACAGAAACAGATTTATTTGGTGAACAAGCTGTTCTTTGTGGTGGATTAACTGCACTTGTAAAAGCTGGTTTCGAAACATTAGTAGAAGCTGGATATCAACCAGAGCTTGCATACTTTGAGTGTTTACACGAATTAAAATTAATCGTTGATTTAATGTATGAAGATGGAATGGCTGGAATGAGATATTCTATTTCTGATACTGCACAATGGGGCGACTTTGTTACTGGACCAAGAATCGTAACAGAAGATACGAAAAAAGCAATGAAAGCAGTATTAACAGATATTCAAGAAGGAAAATTTGCTAAAGGCTGGATTTTAGAAAACCAAGCAAATAGACCAGAATTTACTGCAATCAACAACAGAGAAAGTGAACATTTAATTGAAAAAGTTGGTAAAGAACTACGTGCAATGATGCCATTTGTAAGAAGCTCTAAAAAGAAAGAAGTGGTAGGTAGTGTCCAAAATTAAGATTTTTGATACAACATTAAGAGATGGAGAACAATCACCAGGAGTAAATCTAAATCTTGCTGAAAAAATATTAATTGCCGAACAATTAGAAAGATTAAATGTCGATATTATTGAAGCAGGTTTTCCTGCCGCTTCTAAAGGAGACTTTACGTCTGTGCAAAAAATTGCACAGACGGTTAAAAATTGTTCTGTTACAGGGCTTGCAAGAGCAGTGCAATCTGACATTGATGCAGCATGGGAAGCGTTAAAAGATGGAGCAGAACCAAGACTTCATGTGTTTATTGCAACTTCTCCTATCCACCGTCAATATAAATTGAAAATGTCAAAAGAACAAGTAGTGGAAAGAGCGGTAGCAGCTGTTAAATATGCTGGGCAAAAATTTCCGATTATCCAATGGAGTGCGGAAGATGCATGTAGAACAGAGCTTCCATTTTTAGCGGAAATTATTGAAGAAGTAATTCAAGCAGGTGCTAATGTAATTAATATTCCAGATACCGTTGGATACATAAATCCATATGAGTATAGTGAGATTTTTAAGTATTTAAAAGCAAATGTTCCATCTTTTGATAAAGTTTCTTTCTCAACGCATTGTCATGATGACTTAGGAATGGCAACAGCTAATTCATTGGCAGCGATTGAACATGGTGCAACACAAGTGGAATGTACGATTAACGGCATTGGGGAAAGAGCAGGAAATGCGTCCCTTGAAGAAATCGCAGTTGCGCTTCATATTCGCAATGACCACTATAAAAAGAATACTAGAATCAACTTAAAAGAAATCAGCAGAACTAGCAGCCTTGTTAGCGAGCTGACAGGTATGGTTGTTCCAGGCAACAAAGCAATTGTTGGACGCAACGCTTTTGCTCATGAATCAGGAATTCATCAAGATGGTGTGTTAAAGGAAAAATCGACTTATGAAATTATTTCACCTGAATTGGTTGGCTACGAGTCAAATAACAACATGGTATTAGGTAAACACTCAGGCAGTCATGCTTTTAAAACTCGTCTTGCTGAATTAGGATTAAAAGTAGACGATAGTGATGTAAAGGAATTATTTATCGCATTTAAAGAATTGACTGATCACAAAAAAGAAATAACAGATGAAGATATTATCGCCATTGTGTTAGAAAAGAAGCTGTCTAAAGAAGAAAAATATTATGAGCTTGTAGATGTTAAGGTTAATCATGATGAAGAAAATTCAGCAGTAGCTTCTATTAAGCTTTCAGGTGCCAAAAATGAATTAATTGAACAAACTGGCACTGGTTCGGGTAGTGTGGAAGCACTTTATAATACATTGGAAAAGGCGATAAATGGTGATTCTAAGCTGTTGGATTACCGAATCCAATCATTAGGCGGCGGAAGAGACGCATTAGCGCATGTGTTTGTACAAGTTCGTTATGAAAACACAGAATCGAACGGGCGAGGACTTGACCAAGACGTGTTGGTTGCTTCTGCAAAAGCATACTTAAATGCAATTAATAGAGTGATATTAGCAAAAGAACAAACAGTTGAAATTGTAAATAACTAGTTCTTTATCAGATTAACAGGCAGTATCATCATTCGATTGAGGATGGGAAGTTAATTGCCCGTAAACCTGATTTGTACAACTACCCATCTGTGAAGAAAACAGCTTTACAGATGGTAGTTTCACTTTTAGTGGATGTTCAAAAAGTCATCGAAAGATAGCGACGATTCTCTTCGTTGGATTGCTTCTCATTTGTTACCTTTTTGAACACACACTTTTATGGAAAGGGCGAAAAGTAATGAAAAAGAAAATCGCTGTATTACCTGGTGATGGCATTGGACCAGAAATCGTACAAGGTGCCATTGAGATTTTACGAGTGATCGAAGAAAATTTTGAACATCAATTTGACTTTAAATTTGGAAACATCGGTGGAAGTGCTGTTGATATAGATGGAAGTCCGTTGCCGGATGCAACAATTGAACTATGCAAAGAAAGTGATGCGGTTCTTTTAGGAGCGGTTGGTGGACCAAAATGGGAAACACTGCCGGTTCCTCTTCGTCCAGAGCAAGGGCTTTTGAAAATAAGAAAAGAATTAAATCTTTTTGCAAACTTAAGACCTACTACTTATTATGCAAGCTTAGCAGATTCTTCTCCATTACGTAAGGAGATCATTGAAGGTGTCGACTTGCTTATGGTAAGAGAACTTACTGGTGGAATTTACTTCGGAAAACCGAGTGAAAGAACAACGGTTGACGGAAAACCTGGTGCTGTTGATACATTAGTATACAGCAAAGAAGAAATCACAAGAGTAATTGAAAAAGCATTTCAGTTAGCAAGTACACGGGATAAAAGAGTGACATCAGTAGATAAAGCAAATGTACTTGAGTCAAGTAGATTATGGCGCGAATGTGCAAACGAAATCGCAGAAAAATACCCGGATGTTACATTAGAGCATATGTTAGTGGATAATGCAGCGATGCAGCTGATAAGAAATCCAAAACAATTTGATGTCGTTGTGACAGAAAATATGTTTGGAGATATATTAAGTGATGAAGCATCTGTGCTGACTGGTTCATTAGGAATGCTTCCATCTGCTAGCATTTCCGAAGAAGGTCCATTTTTATATGAACCTATTCACGGTTCTGCACCAGATATCGCTGGACAAAATATTGCTAACCCACTTGCAACTATTTTATCTGCTGCGATGCTTTTACGTGTATCGTTCCAATTGGAAGAAGAAGCAGATTTAATTGAACATGCGGTAAATCAAGTATTAAATAATGGATTCCGTACAAAGGATATTATTTCACCAAATACAAAAGTTGTTTCTACAACTGAAATGGTAGAAGAAGTGAAAAAAGTAATCTTATCTCAAGTAGCAGACAAATTAAAAGCTTAATGAGTGCAATAATAAATAGATAAAACCAATATTTTATAATGGCAGAATAAAAGGATTTTATTATATAGTATAGAATATGCAATAAGATAATGAAGAAAGTGAGGGATGATGGTGGGAAAATCAATTATTGAAAAAATATGGGAAAAGAATACTGTCTATAAAGAAGAAGGTAAACCAGATTTGCTATATATTGATCTTCATCTTGTGCATGAAGTAACATCTCCTCAAGCTTTTTCCGGTTTAAGAATGAAAAATCGTAAAGTGAGAAGACCTGATCGTACGTTTGCAACAATGGATCATAATGTTCCTACTCTTAATCGTTTTCAAATAGATGATGAAGTCGCATTAAATCAAATGACGACGTTAGAAAAAAACTGTTTGGAGTTTAATGTGCCGTTAGCAAATCTTGAAAGTCCCGACCAAGGAATTGTTCATGTAATTGGTCCGGAACTTGGTTTAACACAACCTGGAAAAACAATTGTTTGTGGAGACAGTCATACATCAACACATGGAGCGTTTGGAGCACTTGCTTTTGGAATTGGTACTAGTGAGGTGGAGCATGTTCTTGCAACACAAACACTTTGGCAAACAAAACCAAAAACGTTAAAAGTGGATGTAAACGGCAAGCTTGCAAAAGGAGTTACAGCAAAGGATGTTATCCTTTATGTCCTTTCTAAATATGGGGTTAACTTCGGAACAGGCTATGTGATTGAATATACTGGGGAAGTAATTAAAAACCTTTCTATGGAAGAAAGAATGACGATTTGTAATATGTCGATTGAAGGTGGAGCAAGAGCTGGTCTTGTTAATCCGGATGAAACAACTTTCAACTATTTAAAAGGCAGAAAATACGCACCAGAGAACTTTGATGCAGCAGTAAAAGAGTGGCAGGAACTTGTTTCTGACAACGATGCTGAGTATGACAAAGTGATTGAAATTGACGGAAATGATATTGCACCAATGGTTAGCTGGGGAACAAATCCTTCTATGACTGCAAAAGTGGACGAACAGATCCCAGCTTCTTCTGATTATAAAGAAGAAACAGATCGCCGTGCATTGCAAAGCGCCCTGCAATATATGGATTTAAAAGAGGGCCAGTCTATAACAGATATTAAAATTCAACATGTGTTTATCGGGTCTTGTACTAATTCCCGAATAGAAGATTTGCGACAAGCAGCAAGCATCATTAATGGACGTAAAGTTCAAGAAGGCGTTCGTGCATTAGTTGTTCCAGGATCACAAAAAGTAAAAAAACAAGCAGAAGAAGAAGGGTTAAATAAACTCTTTACAGAAGCTGGATTCGAGTGGAGAGATGCAGGCTGCAGCATGTGCCTAAGCATGAATAATGATATTGTTCCAAGCGGAGAACACTGTGCGTCAACATCAAACCGTAATTTTGAAGGCAGACAAGGTGCTGGAGCAAGAACACATTTAGTAAGCCCAGCTATGGCAGCAGCAGCCGCTCTAAATGGCCGCTTTGTTGATGTGAGAAAAGAGCAAGTAATCGAATTAGTATAGATCAAAGGAATAAAATAGCAAGGAGGGGGAAAAATGAGCGGATTTACTAAGTTGGTTGGAAAGGCAGCAGCGATGGATCGTGTCAATGTTGATACGGATCAAATTATTCCAAAACAATTTTTAAAACGTATCGAAAAAACAGGCTTTGGCCGATTTGCTTTTTATGATTGGCGCTATAAAAAGGATGGGGAACCAAATCCTGATTTTGAATTAAATTACCCTGAAAATCAAGGTGCATCTATTCTTATTGCAAATGAAAACTTCGGATGCGGTTCTTCTCGTGAACACGCTCCTTGGGCGTTGCAGGATTATGGATTCCAAGTAGTAATTGCACCATCTTTTGCAGATATCTTTTACCAAAACTGTTTGAAAAACGGCATGCTTCCTATTCGTTTGGATAGCAAAAAGGTCGAATATTTGTTGAATGCAGCAAAAAACCAGCCGTATTCATTACATGTTGATTTAGAAGAAGAGACAATTGAAGATGAAAAAGGGTTTAAAGAAAATTTTTCTATCCATCCTTATTGGAAAAAAATGCTTGTCAATGGCTGGGATGAGATTGAAATAACATTACAGTATGACGACGCAATTAGCGCATACGAAAATCGTTCATCTAAAGTTTCCGTATAAGTGAGATAAGAGTTTGTCCTTTGGGCAGACTCTTTTTCGTTCAGCTCATTTATAAACTAGAACGATTTGCGATTGTATGGTTTCTTGCATGAAAGGGAAAAAAAATGCTAAACTAGCTAAAAATGAGTGTTTAAAAAAAGACAATCAATTAGAAGCTTTAATTTGCTGTCTTTTTGATAAGGTAAGAAAGTATAAAAGTTTCACATTAGACGAGTGTCTAGCTCCGACGCCTAGCCCCTGTGAAAGATAACCTCTTGTCTCTAAAAATAAAAAACACTTTTTGAGCCAAGAGAACATTTATCTTCGGGGCTGGACAAGGCGCCTGCGCTTTTCTAAAAAAATGGCTCTGATTGTTGATTTTGGCACTATGTTGATCTTCGTTCTAGGCGTGAGACTCCTGCGGGAAAAGCGAGTCAGATGGAGACCCCACAGGCGCACAGCGCTGAGGAGGCTCCCGGACCGCCCGCGGAAAGCGAACGCCTCTCGCTGCAATCAACAGGCAAGTTTAACAGAGCCTAAAAAATAGAAACATTAGGCGGTAAGTAAATGAAAAAGCGGGATTTGAAAAAGAAAGATAATATCGTATTTTTCCCCGATTTAGATCAGCGGTTATTAGAAAAAGGTTTGGAAGCAATTCAAGAAAAAAATTATCATAAAGCTATTTCTTTCTTAAAAGAAGCATTGGAGCTAAATGCTGAAAATAGCGAAATACAAATTGGTTTAATTGTTTCTTATTATGAATTAGGGTCGTTGCATGAAGCAAAAGCTATGGCCAAAAATATGCTGGATCAGGGTTTAGGTGATTATATCCATGTACTTGATTTATATTTGATGATTCTTGTTCAACTGCATGAATATGCAGAGATTGTGACAACGATTGAAGTGTTGTTGGAAGATCATCAAATTCCAGCAAATAAAATAGAGCATTTTTCAAAAATGCTTGATTTTAGCAGACGGATGGCATTGAGTGAGAACGATCAAGCAAATGAACATGTAACAAGAAGCAAACATGCAATAGAAGAAAAATTAGACTTATCATCCATAAAAGACGAAAATGAACAAATGATGCTTATTGCAAAATTGGCCAATCAAAATATCCGTTCCTATATGGATGAGATAAAAGTGTATCTTTTATCAGAAGACGGAAGTCCATTTTTAAAAACGTTGCTGTTAAACATATTAAAAGAACAGGAATATGATAAAGAATTAACGGTTCATAAATTTAATAGAACAATAAACGTTATTCCAATCATGCTCGAAGATTTGCAGTCACAACCCCAATTTGAAGAAATTAATCATATATTAAAAGGAAATTTAGAGCATGAAGACCCTGTGCTGCTAGAAAATATTAAAGCGCTGCTAGAACGTCAATTTTTCCAATTATATCCTTTTAAGTTAGAGCGATTTTCAAATAAGGCATGGGCTGCTGCTTACCATTTTGTTATGGAAGAGTACTATGGACAAGAAAAGGGAATAGCTTCATATAGCAGTCTTTATGGTGTAAATGAAGCGGATATAGAAGAAGCAAAAACCTTTATAAAGAGCTTAGAGGAAATTTCTTACCCTAATATTTAGGCTAGAATGTTGAAACAACTAGAACCTATGATATAATGTAATGGTTGCATTTAGAAAATGCTAAAAATATTTTGACTGATAGATGGCTGCTTTTTCTATTATTTATGATGATAATAGGCATATCACTAAACATGTAGGTATGATTTTTACAAAATAATATAAAGCAGAATCTAAACAAAAGTTGGAAGTAATTAAAAGTAGAATAGATTGTTGGAGGGAAACATAGTATGTCAGCTAAATGGGAAGTTTTAGAAGGGAACCGTGGTGTCTTAACAATTGAAGTAGATGCTGAAAAGGTAAACGAAGGTTTAAATGAAGCGTTCAAAAAAGTAGTAAAACAAGTAAATATTCCTGGATTCCGTAAAGGGAAAATTCCGCGTGGAATGTTCGAACAACGTTTTGGGGTAGAATCTCTTTACCAAGATGCTATCGATATCTTATTACCAGAAGCATATGCTGGTGCAGTTGAAGAAACTGGCATTGAACCAGTAGATCATCCTGAAATCGATGTTGAGCAAATTGAAAAAGGAAAAGCGCTTATTTTCAAAGCTACTGTTGTTGTAAAACCAGAAGTAACTTTAGGCGAGTACAAAGGTCTTGAAGTTGAAGCAGTAAACACAGAAGTAACAGAAGAGGATGTAGATGCTGAAATTAAAGCACTACAAGAAAAACAAGCAGAATTAGTAGTGAAGGAAGAAGGAGCTGCTGAATTAGGCGATACAGTAGTAATGGATTTTGAAGGATTCCAAGACGGAGTTGCTTTCGAAGGCGGAACTGCTGAAAACTTCTCTCTTGAATTAGGTTCTGGCCAATTTATTCCAGGATTTGAAGATCAAGTAGTTGGTATGGCTACTGGTGATGTGAAAGAAATCGAAGTTTCATTCCCAGAAGAATATCATGCAGCTGAATTAGCTGGAAAACCAGCTACATTTAAAGTAACAATTCATGAAATTAAAGGAAAAGAACTTCCTGAATTAGATGATGAATTTGCTAAAGATGTAGATGAAGAAGCAGAAACTTTAGACGCATTAAAAGAAAAAATTAAAACACGTCTAGAAAATGAGAAAAAACATCAAGCAGAACATGCAGTACGTGATACAGTAGTAGAAAAAGCTGCTGAAAATGCTACAGTTGACATTCCTGAAGCAATGGTTAAAACAGAAATTGACCGCATGATGAACGAGTTTGAACAACGTCTTCAAATGCAAGGAATGAACCTTGAGTTATACTTCCAATTCTCAGGTCAAGATAAAGAAGCGCTTCAAGAGCAAATGAAAGAAGATGCTCAAAAACGTGTTCGTGTGAACTTAACATTAGAAGCAATCGTTCAAGCTGAAAACTTTGAAGTATCAGAAGAAGAAGTGATAGCTGAGCTAGACAAAATGGCAGAAATGTACAAAATGTCTGTAGATGCGATTACACAAGCACTTGGCGGCACTGAAAACTTAAAAACAGATTTAAAAGTGAGAAAAGCAATCGATTTTCTTGTGGAAAACAGTAAAACTGTTGCATAATAGAAGTAAGTAAAAAAAACTAAGGCGCGAATCAATCGTGCCTTAGTTTTATATTAGTAAGATGGAACATAGTATAAGTAATACCCATATTCTTTTTATCCTATTATGTACAGGAACCATCTATACTTCTAATTTTTCCAGGCTTAAATATTAGTAAATCTGGATATGCTTATAAGAAGTACATACTTTTATTTACTCGGATTTATTCGTTCGTTATTCCCAAGCTGTATCATTTCCTGTACATAGGCCATTGTGTTAAAATGCAATACATAACTGTTGTAAGATTTGTTTAATAAGAAGGTTAGAACGATTAATCCGAGGGATAAACATATACAAAGAAGTTTTTTTAAGGGGTGAAGACATGTTTAAGTTTAATGATGAAAAGGGACAACTAAAATGTTCCTTCTGTGGCAAAACACAAGATCAAGTTCGTAAGTTAGTTGCTGGACCTGGTGTTTACATTTGTGATGAGTGTATTGAATTATGCACAGAAATTGTAGAAGAAGAGCTTGGTACAGAAGAAGAAGTAGAATTTAAAGATGTTCCAAAACCTAACGAAATTCGCGATATTCTAGATGAATATGTAATAGGGCAAGATCAAGCGAAAAAAGCTCTTTCTGTCGCGGTATATAATCACTATAAACGCATTAATTCTAATAGTAAAATTGATGATGTTGAGCTTTCAAAAAGTAATATTGCTATGATTGGACCAACAGGAAGCGGGAAAACACTTCTTGCTCAAACGCTTGCAAGAATATTAAATGTACCGTTTGCGATTGCAGATGCAACTTCTTTAACGGAAGCGGGATATGTTGGGGAAGATGTTGAAAACATTCTTCTGAAACTGATCCAATCAGCAGATTATGATGTTGAAAAGGCCGAAAAAGGTATTATTTATATTGATGAAATTGATAAAGTAGCTCGTAAATCGGAAAACCCATCCATTACAAGAGATGTCTCTGGTGAAGGAGTGCAGCAAGCTCTCTTAAAAATCTTAGAAGGTACTGTTGCAAGTGTTCCGCCACAAGGTGGAAGAAAACATCCTCATCAAGAATTCATTCAAATTGATACAACAAATATTTTATTTATTTGTGGTGGAGCATTTGATGGAATTGAACCGATTATTAAAAGACGTCTTGGTCAAAAGGTAATCGGATTTGGTTCAGAAACAAAAGAGCCTGAAATCGAAGATAAAGATCTTTTATCAAAAGTATTGCCAGAAGACTTGCTTCGTTTTGGTCTAATTCCAGAATTTATTGGTCGTCTTCCGGTTATTGCGAGCCTTGGACAATTAGATGAAGAGGCACTGATTGAAATTCTAACAAAACCGAAAAATGCTTTAGTAAAGCAATACAAAAAAATGCTTGAATTAGATAATGTGGAGTTGGATTTTGAAGAGGGAGCTCTTAAAGAAATCGCTAAAAAAGCGATTGAACGTAAAACGGGAGCACGTGGTTTAAGATCTATTATTGAAGGCATTATGCTCGATGTAATGTTTGATCTCCCTTCCCGCGACGATATTGTGAAGTGTATTATTACTGAAGAAACAGTAGCAAATAACGCTGCTCCAAAACTTGTAATGGAAGACGGCACGATCGTCGAAAAAGAAACAAAAACATCTGCATAACAACAGTTATCGAAGGATACGGGGCTGTCCAATAAGGTCATGTTTATGACTTATTGGACAGCCTTTTTTTGGAAGTGGGGATAGGCGGCTCACACCTCCTTTATTTTGTATAGTTTCTATCTGTACAAAGCATTTCGGCTTTAAGTGAAAAAAATGATTAGAGAACGCTTCTTTTTTTCTTGGCTCTGTTAAACGATAATCTACGAGACTCCTGCCGAAAAATGGACTGACAAGACCCCACAGTGAGGTACGAACGGCACTGAAAAAGTGTTTTATTAGAATTTTTACACGGCATGAAACGGGAATCAATGCAATCTTCCATATTTTTTGCAAGAAAACTTGTTTATTCCAACTCATGGAAGGAGATACTACCATTTATCAGCATGATATTATTCAGGAGGTATGAAGATGAGTTGGACGGAGATTGCTTTATTTGTCCAATTATTTTTTGGCATAATAATTGGACTTTACTTTTGGAATTTACTTAAAAGTCAACGAACACAAAAAGTATCGATTGATCGCGAATCAAAAAAGGAAATGGATCAATTGCGAAAAATGCGCTCCATCTCGTTAACAGAGCCTTTATCGGAAAAGGTTCGTCCTACTAGCTTTGCAGATATTGTCGGCCAGGAAGATGGAATTAAATCTCTGAAGGCTGCGCTTTGCGGTCCCAACCCTCAACATGTGATTATATACGGACCACCTGGAGTAGGGAAAACAGCAGCTGCTAGACTTGTGTTAGAAGAAGCAAAAAAAGCTCAGAAGTCTCCTTTTCGAATGAACTCTGTATTTGTTGAGTTGGATGCAACGACAGCAAGATTTGATGAAAGAGGAATAGCAGATCCTTTAATTGGTTCGGTTCATGACCCGATTTATCAAGGTGCTGGCGCGATGGGACAAGCAGGGATACCACAGCCAAAGCAAGGCGCGGTTACGAATGCACATGGAGGCGTATTGTTTATTGATGAGATAGGCGAGCTGCATCCGACCCAAATGAATAAGTTATTAAAAGTGTTGGAAGATCGTAAAGTATTTCTTGAAAGTGCGTACTACAATGAAGAAAATACGCAAATACCTTCCCATATTCATGATATTTTTAAAAATGGTCTGCCTGCTGATTTTCGGTTAATTGGGGCAACAACGAGAACTCCTAATGAAATACCGCCGGCTATTCGTTCCCGCTGTATGGAAGTATTTTTTCGAGAATTAACGAAAGAGGAAGTAGTGAAGATTGGTCAAAAAGCTGCTGATAAAGTCAAGCTGACGATTAGTGATCATTCATTGGAAATATTAGCTGAATATGCAAGAAATGGAAGAGAAGCTGTTAATATTATTCAAATCTCTGCTGGACTGGCTATAGGTGAAGACAGAAGCTTTATTAAAGAGGAAGAATTAGAGTGGGTTATTAATTCTAGTCAGCTTGTGCCGCGAATGGAAAGAAAAATTAACAAAGAATCATCTGTTGGCTCTGTAAATGGTTTAGCCGTATATGGAACGAATATCGGAGCGCTGTTGGAAATAGAGGTTACCGTTATTCCAGCTAAGGAGAAAGGTTCTATTAATATTACAGGCATTGTAGAAGAAGAAAGCATCGGAGGACAAGGAAAATCAATTAGAAGAAAAAGTATGGCAAGAGGGTCTATTGAAAATGTAATTACTGTTCTTCGTTCGATGAATGTACCGGCAGATCAATATGATATTCATGTAAACTTTCCGGGTGGTGTACCAATTGATGGTCCATCTGCAGGTATATCAATGGCAGCAGGAATTTATTCTGCCATTTATAAATTTCCAATTGATCGTAAAGTAGCTATGACAGGTGAAATAAGTATACATGGTAAGGTGAAGCCTGTTGGTGGTGTGCTTGCAAAAGTGAAAGCTGCCAAAAAAGCAGGAGTGCAAAAAGTAATTATTCCAAAAGAAAATATGCAATCCGTACTGCAGGAAGTCCAAGGAATTACGCTCATTCCAGTTACGACAATAACAGAAGTATTGGATCATGCTTTAATTAAAGAATCGTTAAAAGAAGAAGCAATACAAGCAACAATAGACATAACAAAGAAAAAAAGTATGTAATGAAGAAAAATGTTCATTTTCCTCAGAAAGTGTTATTTACTTTCAGAGGAAAAGGGTTTTATTATTCATAAGGGCTAGGAGCTGTAGCTGGACAAAGCGAAAGCGCCTTGATCAGCCTTGTAAAAAAGCTTTAATTTTCCTCACAATAGGGAAAATTAAAGCTTTTTTAAGTAATGTGTTATTCAGTATTTTGAAAAATGAATAGGAAAGTTTTCCTAACTATAAAAATTGATTTATAATAGAGGAATATCCTTTAGAAATATATTTTTTTATGACATATTAAATGCAGTTTGTTAAGATACTAACACTATCTTCTATTTTTAGTGAATATGGAAAAATACTAGGAATTTAATATTGAGAAAGAAAAAGTATTATGCTGCATATCATCATTATAACCCTAGTTAATAGACACTTTTTCATAAATAAGATAGAATTGTACAAAGTATTAGAAATGTAAAGGAATTTTTTATAGCTGGAGGTGCAACGTGATGGAGGAAATCAAGAATACAATTGTCCCCCTCCTGCCGCTTCGAGGTTTGCTTGTTTATCCAACGATGGTGCTACATTTAGATGTAGGCCGTGATAAATCGGTGCAGGCACTTGAAAAAGCAATGGTAGATGACCATTTAATTTTTTTAACCATGCAAAAAGATATGGATATGGATGATCCTTCTGAAGAGGATTTATACAAAATAGGTACATTAACAAAAGTAAAACAAATGTTAAAGCTGCCAAACGGTACGATAAGGGTATTAGTAGAAGGGCTTAAAAGAGCTGAATTTCAGGAATTAATAGAAGAAGATGGGTATTTTGCTGCAAGCTTGCAAATATATGAAGAAGATACTTCCAAGAACGTGGAAGATGAAGCATTAATGCGCACGATGCTGCAATATTTTGAGCAATACATAAAAATTTCAAAGAAAATATCAAATGAAACATATTCTGCTGTATCAGATATGGAAGAGCCAGGAAGAATGGCCGATATTATTGCTTCCCATTTACCAATTAAATTAAAAGAAAAACAACATATTCTCGAAACGTTTGAAAATAAAAAAAGAATCAATTATGTGATTGATATTATTCACAATGAAAAAGAAGTCCTAAATTTAGAAAAGAAAATAGGACAGCGTGTAAAAAAATCAATGGAAAGAACGCAAAAAGAATATTATTTGCGAGAACAAATGAAAGCTATTCAAAAGGAACTTGGCGATAAAGACGGCAAGAGTGGAGAAGTAAGTTCACTCACAGAAAAAATTGAAGCAGCCGGTATGCCAGAACATGTAAAAACAACGGCTTTAAAAGAGCTGGACCGATATGAAAAAATACCTTCTACTTCTGCTGAAAGCTCTGTTATTCGCAATTATATTGAGTGGTTAATTGCATTGCCTTGGTCAAAAGCGACAGAAGATGATTTAAATATTGTCAAAGCAGAAAAAATCTTAAATAAAGATCATCATGGACTTGAAAAGGTTAAAGAAAGAGTGTTAGAGTATTTAGCGGTGCAAAACTTAACCAATTCTTTAAAAGGACCTATTTTATGTTTAGCAGGACCTCCGGGAGTCGGGAAAACAAGCTTAGCTCGTTCTATTGCTAAATCTCTGAATCGTCATTTTGTGCGCATTTCTTTAGGGGGCGTTCGGGATGAATCAGAAATAAGAGGACATCGCAGAACATATGTAGGAGCAATGCCTGGCAGAATCATTCAAGGAATGAAAAAAGCTGGAACAATCAACCCGGTATTTTTATTAGATGAAATTGATAAAATGTCAAACGATTTTCGCGGAGATCCTTCGGCAGCGATGCTGGAAGTATTGGATCCAGAACAAAATCACAACTTTAGCGATCATTATATTGAAGAAACATATGATCTTTCAAACGTGATGTTTATCGCAACTGCGAATAACTTAGCAACGATTCCAGCTCCACTAAGGGATAGGATGGAAATTATTTCGATCGCTGGCTATACAGAGCTTGAAAAAATACACATCATAAAAGACCATTTATTAGCAAAACAAATTAAAGATCATGGTTTAACTAAAGGTCAGCTTCAAATAAGAGAAGATGCAATTCAACAAATTGTCCGCTTATATACGCGGGAAGCAGGCGTACGTGGTCTAGAAAGACAAATAGCAACCATTTGCCGGAAAACAGCGAAAATAATCGTATCTGGTGAAAAGAAAAAAATTATTTTAACAAGCAAAAATGTAGAAGAGTTTCTCGGCAAACCGAAATTTAGATTTGGGAAGGCTGAAGAGGAAGATCAAGTTGGAGTGGCAACAGGTCTTGCTTATACAACGGTCGGCGGTGATACGCTGCAGATAGAAGTATCATTAGCACCTGGAAAAGGGAAGTTAGTGTTAACAGGTAAATTAGGCGATGTAATGAAAGAGTCCGCTCAAGCAGCATTCAGTTATATCCGCTCTAAATCTGAGGAACTTGGGATTGATCCAAAGTTTCATGAAAAAAATGATATTCATATCCATGTTCCAGAAGGTGCTGTACCAAAAGATGGTCCTTCTGCGGGAATTACAATGGTTACTGCTCTTGTTTCTGCTCTTTCTGGCAAGCCAATCAGAAAAGAAGTCGGGATGACAGGGGAAGTAACATTAAGAGGTAGAGTGTTGCCGATTGGTGGATTAAAGGAAAAATCATTGGGCGCCCATCGTGCTGGTTTAACCACCATTATTTTACCAAAAGACAATGAGAAAGACTTGGAAGATATTCCAGAAAGTATACGTGAGGATCTTGAATTTATTCTTGTATCCCATGTAGACGAAGTATTAAAACATGCTCTGAACGGAAGTGTACATTCTTGAAAGTAAATAGTGCAGAAATAGTTATTAGTGCTGTAAGGCCAAACCAATATCCTGATGCAGATATACCAGAATTTGCATTAGCAGGTAGATCAAATGTAGGGAAATCCTCGTTTATTAATAAAATGCTTGGAAGAAAAGCGCTAGCTCGCATTTCCTCCAAGCCTGGTAAAACACAAACATTAAATTTTTATTTAATTAATGAAATGCTTCATTTTGTAGACGTTCCTGGATACGGATACGCAAAAGTTTCGAAAAAGGAACGGGAAGCATGGGGGAAAATGCTTGAAACGTATTTCACATCAAGAGATCAGCTGAGAGCGGTTATTTTAATTACTGATCTTCGCCATCCCCCAACAAAAGACGATATATTAATGTATGATTTTTTAAAGCATTATAATATCCCTTGTGTCATTATCGCGACAAAAGCGGATAAAATATCCAAGTCACAATGGCAGAAGCATTTAAAAGTAACAAAAGAAACATTCGATTTAAGCGAAGACGATTATTTGATTCTTTTCTCTTCTGAAACAGGCGAAGGAAAAGATAAAGTATGGTCGCTGCTGCAGTATTTGGCGAAATAAGCGCCAGCGGTTTTGGTTGATAAGGAATCAAAATAGATAAAGTTTTAATTAATGGTGAGTACTTAATCGGTGCTCATCATTTTTTTATATAGTAGAGGAAAAGCTTTGAGCAGCAAAAAAAGAAAAAGCAGTCACTAAAAAGAAATTTTTAGTGGCTGCTTACATCTGTAATGAAAAATAGTTACTTCTTCCTTGTAAGCAAATAATACGCTCCTAGAAGCAGGAAAAGAATAGGTATAATTTTATTCATTGTATTTGTACTTATTTTTAAAAATCCTAGTGATTTTAATATGTCTTGGTTAAATAATAAAAAGATGGCTAACAACAAAAATAATAGTCCATTCATCATGCCTTGTCCCGATTTTTGTTGTTGCAGTATAAATCCTAATGCAATAATTAATAAGAATGTGCCAGTATGATCTGGCCAAATGGCAAGTTTATTCACTAAATGAAAATGAAGTCCGAAACCAGTCAACACCACACCAGGTAAAATCGAACCGTGATCTTTTCCCCAATATCCTTGAAATAAAAAAGCGATTCCGACAATCAATAATAATGTTGGCCAAACAAAAAGTGATGAAAGAGATGGAATTGGATATTCTTTTAAAAGAATATATAATCCAAAGCCGATTAATATCATGCCAGAGAATAGTTTTTGCGTTTTCATTTTTTCCTCCGCTTCCAGTAACTTAAACTGAATCCGAAAGATATTGTTACTATACAAGGAGTAAACATAAATCTTCCTGTTAATCAGAATTACTTGTTTTTTTGTCTCGTTTGATAGGTATAAGGAGTCAGCGTATCTTTGCTCCCTTAGTTCATTTCGACACGAAGGGGAAGGAATCCTTTTTTTGTTGCTCCGCCTCATGTCCTTTGTTTTTTCATTTTTATTTTATTCCTCCTTGAATTTATTAATAGAAAGAACATAAGGGTATTTGTAAATTTATTCAGTAATACTGTTAGGTACGGTGCAAATGAAGAGCTAAAAATCGATATGAATGGGTATATAAAAGGGGAGTATGCCTTTTTTGTCATCGAAGATAATGGGATAGGTGTTCCAGATCACGATCTTGATTTCCTTTTTCAGCGTTTTTTCTCAGTCGATAAATCGCGTCAAAGCAAGGCGGGAGGAATGGGGCTTGGTTTGGCAATAAGATTCTCGATTCCTATTGATAGAGGAAGTTTCTCTTGGAAAAAACAAAACAAGCGTTTGGTTCACTTGCTTTACCTCGCTTGTTTTGTCTTTACGTTCAATTAAAGTTTACTTTGTTGCCATTTGATTTAATGATTCCTTACGTTCGTCAACAACCCTTTTCTTTCTAAATGGCATCCACCAGTTCCGTTTTCCAAGTAAAGCCATTGAAGCTGGAACCATGATAAATCGAATAATGGTGGAATCTACCAAGATGGCGACGGCCATTCCAAAACCAAGTGTTTGGATGGGAAGCATATTTGAGAAGGCAAACCCACCGAAAACGGCAATCATTAATAGTGCTGCACCTGAAATCAGCGGTCCTGTTTTATTAAGCCCTAGTGCCACGCTATCTGTATTGTTCCCTGTTTTTTCATACAGTTCTTTTACGTTGCTAAGAAGTAATACTTCATAATCTGTACTAAGTCCAAATAACAGAGAAACAAGTAGAATAGGAACGAAATTCTGTATATAGCCATTTGCATCAACATGGAACAATGATGCACCATGACCATCTGCAAAAACGAACACAAGGATTCCATATGTTGCTCCAATGGACAGCAAGTTCATCATAATGGCTTTAAGTGGCAAAAATACACTTTTGAATGTGAAGAACAAAATGATATAGCCAATGACTAGCATGCTGGCGATAGCAGGAATAAGACCATCAGAAATGACACGATTCGTATCAATCCCTTCAGATGTTGGCCCACCAACAGAAACGGTTAAATCATTAGGTTTATTGGCTTTATCTGTATAGTTATCTTGGATATCTTTTACTAACCGAGCACTTTTTTCTGAAGCGGAATATGTCCCAGTACTAACATCAATCACCATAGTATTTTGTTTATCATTTAAATAACGTTTAATAGCAAGCTGATCTGTTTGCGGTAATTGCTCATATTGCTTACTTAAGATTGTTTTTATTTGATCAGGATCATTCGTGTTTAATACGGTAAATAATGAATAAATATTTTCAACATTTTTTGACTGGCTAATTTTCTTGTTTAATTTATTTATATACTCTAGGTTTTCTTCTGAAGCTATATTTCCTGATTTACTTTGGATCACAATACTAATTGGATTGGTTGCGCCGCGTTCAAATTGTTTTTCAATAAGCTGATAACCTTGTCTCACTAAAGATTCACTTGGCAAAATTCTTACATCAGGGGTGAAGGTTTTTAAATTTTTAGCTGGAAACGCACAAATTGCGATTAGTATAAGAGAAACGAACAAGAAAAAGAGTGGTTTCTTCATAACTCCTTTCGTGAAGCGGTACCAACCCGTTGTTTCAGGTTGAGATTTCTCTTTAAACCAAGGAAGTGTTAAACGATTAATGTTATTTCCAAGAAGATACAAAATAACTGGCATTAATAAAAGATTTGTGATAATGGACATCGCAACAACAACAATTGAACCTATTGCAATAGATTGAATGGCCGACAAGTTTACAAGAAATAGTGATGACATTGAAGCAATAACTGTTAAACCTGAAAAGAAAACGGTTCTACCTGCTGTTTTCAAAGTAGTTTTTATAGCTAAAAGCTTATCTTTTGTCTTTAATTCGTCTTTGAATCGACTAACCATAAATAAGGTATAGTCAATTCCTATTCCCATCCCAAGCATGGTGACCGCATTTGACACGAATGCCGATAACTCCATATGTGATGCGATAAAATAAAGGATGCCTAAACTCATGACTACGGATGCCATTGTTACGAGTAGAGATGTCAGGGCTGAAACAACACTTCTAAAAATAAAAAGCAGCACGATAAAAATTAACGGCATAACAAATATTTCTACTGAGGCTAATCCCTTTTGACTATAAACAGTGGTATCACCCCAAACAGCGGAAATCCCAACCAAATAAGCTTTGGCCTGTTCTTTGTTTGCAGCATGATCAAGCCGCTGTTCCATATCTGGAAGGTTGTTTATTGCATAACCTTCTTTCGTTTTCAAACTAACAAATCCAATGCTTGTATGCTTATCTTTTCCTGTCATACTCGCAAGGGCTTCAGACGGTGCATCGAGTAGTGTATAAATGGATTCGATCCCATCTTCTTTTTCTAAATGTTGAACAATCTTTTTTAGTGTATCATTGTAAGCTTCCGTACCAACTTTGTTGTGTTTATCTTGAACAACGAGTGTAAGTGAGGTCTCTCCACGCCCTGTAAAACCTTCTTTCGTCGCTTGTTTAGCGGTTAGCGATTGGGAGTTGTCGACATCCCATCCTCCCCCGCTTAATAGAGGTGTAACTTTTGTTCCGAACATTCCCCCAGAAACAATCAATATTAAAAATAACATCGCCATAAAAAAACGATATTTTTGCAAAAAAACGCCTAATCTATCTAAGAATTTATTCATTATATACCCACCTTATAAGAGAGTCTTGTTCTTTCTGTAGCTATGCTTATAGCCTCTTCATAACTCATCATACATTTTAAATTTAACCTATCAACTATCTGCTTAAGCCTATTCTCAAGAGATCCATGGACTACTAAATAATCGATGCCAAGTTCTTTTATCGTATCCAATAGTAAATCATTGCAAATTGATCGAAAAGTTTCACTCTGAGGTCGATGACCGTCTCTAACTAAAGGGAATTCAATAGGTAAATGAATGAATATATCATAGTAATCTTTTGCATAGGTTTTAACTATATTACCAAAGCTGTCAATAAAACCATTTAGTACTTTTTTATATGGTAAAATTGCAATTCTTGATATAGCTTTTTTGATGTAATTGTTTCCCATATAAATATCATATTTTAATCTAGCAAGACCATAAATATATTCATGAATGGAAGATCCATCAGTAACATAGCTACCAACTATATTATTTTCATTTATGGCTCGCTCAACAAATCTACGTATTCCAAGTTCATATAATTCAAATATAGTACATTCTTCTAATTCTTTACCCGGTGCATAAACTGGGAGCAATTCTCTCATTGTACGTGCATAAGATCTGTTAATACCAGTTAATGCCGATAAAGCTTCTGTTGTAGTAGTTTTTCCAGAAGAATAGGAGCCTGAAATAGCTACTTTTATAGGTTGATTCATCATTAAATTCCTTCCTTTATTTTTTTATTGGCTCTGTTAAATTCCATTGTTGATTTTCAAAAGGTCAGGGAATCCACTCCCTTTCCGCGGACATTCTTTCAAGCCTCCTCGCTCGTTCCTCGAGGTCACTGAAAAAGTGGACGCTATGAAATATAGATAGTGAAAATCCAAGCATTTCGAGGTTTTCGTTCGGTTTTCCGAGGCTTACCACACGCTTTTCGCGGGGCGAGCGCCGAGCGCCGAGCCTCCTCGTCGCTTTGCTCCTGTGGGGTCTCGCCTGTCTCGCTAATCCCGCAGGAGTCGTGTGGACGCCTCTCCTAACCAACATGATGGTCGTTTTCAAACTCTCTATACCATTTTCCTCCTATTAAATATAAGGGTTTTACCTATAATTTATATAATAAAACACTTCTTCAGTGACCTCCGTTCCTCACTGAGGGGTCTTGTCAGCCCGTTTTTCCACAGGAGTCTTGCAGATTTCCTTCCCATAAACAACATTATCGTTTAACAGAGCCTTTTTATTAGGAAGTTGATGTGCAACTTTAACTTTCAATTCAAAACCGCTTAAATTGGGTAATGTAACGCTAAACGTTCCTGTTCTCCACTCACTTCCTCTTAAATTTAAGCGTTTGATATTATTTACAGAAACAAGTTGATAAAAATCCTTAAGCGTTTTATACGGAGAATCATACTTAAGTTTAATTTCTCGCATCCACAAATTATTAGAATGTTGTCTATCAATTTGATCTAATTGGTAAAATAATGCTTGTATCTGTTGAGAAGCACAAACAAATATATCTACTAGTGTGTAACAAGGAAAGAACCCAGAAGACATACCATTATATGTACTAGAATCTAAATCTTTTTGGGTGATTATTTTTATTTTAGAAATGATTTCAAAATTATCTAAATCCACAATAGTCAATCCCACTTGTTGATCAAAGCACTTTAATAAATGGTCGTAACAAAACGAAATATAGTTTTCTAAGCTTTCTTGATAAAGACTGTTTCGGGCAGTTAACTCTTTTATGGGATGACCAATCTCCAATTTAATAGTCATATTACTAACTTTAGTTTCAAAAGTACTAGTAAAATAATTTTCAATCTTTGCTTTTGTCGTACCCATGTATTTAGAATGAATAGATATCTTATCTAAATGATTGGTAGCATTAGCACCAGATTTAATATGTACACCACAAATCCATAGTTTTTCTAAATCCTGTTTGGAGAAATTAAAAAGTTTACAGATAAAATTTTCACTCATGTGCAAAGCAATTAAAAACCCATCTAAAGTAGTTAAATGGGGATGGTCTGCGTTTTCTTTTTGTGACCATTTTCCTGAATAAAAAATGTTGCACAATGCACTTGCTTCATGATTAATTAAATTAAAATGAACATTATGGAAATGATGTTCTGCTAATCTAAAACCATAACTCAGGAATCGTTTTTTTGCATCACCAAGAATTTGATTAATATCTTTATACATGAGTATAGTCATATATCATCCTCCTTATTTAAAAACCTATATAAAACATATAAGGAAACGTTCTTGAAAACATCGGGGCTTTACGTAGGTTAAATTGCGTTATTCCGCATTTGATATTTTTACTTTTTGGAATATAAAATAAGGAATAATATTACAATTCTCAACAAAAGCAGATATAATAGAAAAATCAATAGGAATAAAGTTTTATCTAATAAGGGGGATTTAATGAGATTTGTATTAATACATAAAAATAAAATCGTTCTTTTTTGTTTTCTTTTATTCATTGGCATTTTTTTTGTTTTTTTACAGGGGATAAAAAATTCAAATTATGTGGGGGTAATGCTTAAGCAAGATATTCATCATAAATGGGTGATCAATAAGGTTTATCCAGGAAGTGAAGCGGAAATGCTGAAAATTCCCATCGGTGCAAAAATTATTTCGATTGATCAACAAGACCCTTGGGATCAAGTCAGCGTAAGAAAATGGTTTGTCATTAATAAAGCCCAAGAAATGAAGATAGAGGACAATGGAAAAATAGTAAATATTGTTTTTTCTTCTGAAAATAGTAAAAACATATACAAATATCTATTCATGACAATCATCACACTTGTTGCCATGTTTATAGCCTTGTTTACTTTTTATAAATGGACTGGTTCAAAACAAGTTCTTTATTTGGCGCTTGTCTCGTTAACGAATGGAATCGGTTTTTTAGTAGCAATTCCTTCGAGTGAAGGTCAATTTATTGGCAGGGTTTGTTTATATCTTACCTTACTTTGGCTTCCTACCTTTATTATTCATTTTACCTTTCGTTTCTTAATCAATAAAAGGGTTGCCATTATAAAATATATACCAACACTTTTTTTCTGTTTATCTATTATAGGAACTATTTTCATGGGCATACATATTGTTTATTCCTTACCGTACTTCTTAATAGAATGGCTTAATTCCTTTATCTTTATCCCATTCGCTGTAGGGATTTTTACCAGTATTTTTATTTTGCTTGTACATTTAATGAGTAATATATCAAAAAAAGAAAAATATCAAACGGTTCTTTTTGCATTAGCTTTACTTATAAGCTTTCTACCATTTTATTTATTTTATATTTTTGCGGGACAACACATCTTTCCATTTATCATTACGATTTTATTTTTTCCTTTACATTTGCTTGTTGCTTTTTTTATTTTAATCTTAAACGGCTCCATCCCTTTTTCACAAAGTATTCCTATCTTATTTTTTAGAGGAATGTACTCTGTTATGACCGTAATACTAACTTACAATCTGTTTCTTTTTGTGAATACACAAAACAAATGGATGATCGCTTTTTTTGGTGTTATTTTAACTAGTACTTTGTATTTGTTTTATCAAAAATTGGATAATTGGAATCTGACTCGAAGAAATAAATTTCAAAAGACAGTTTTCCAGACTGATACAATAGATATAAATGATAACTTAATTATTATAGCTAAAGAAATGGAAAGAGAAAAAATAATGATGTTGATACATGATAACATCATCCAAAATGTAGTGGGGATAATCAGAAATTTACGTGAATTAGAAAAACAAAGTGCCAATAAAAAACTAGTGAAAAATGTAATTGATGATAGTGAAGATATATTATATCAACTCAGGGATTTATGCACTGATATATATCCTTCCATGATTGAAGATTTAGGTCTAGCGAAAACAACAATATCATTTGTAAAAGAAACGATGAAAAATCATATTGTAAATATTGTTCTCAATATGGAGCAATGTGATGAAACGCATATAAGTGTCCCTGTTAAGCATGTTATTTTCAGGATGATGAAAGAGTTAGTTACAAATGTTATAAAACATGCGAAGGCAAAGCAAATAGAAATTCTTTTAACTATCAACCAGAATTGGATCACAGTGGTTGTGCAGGATGTGGACAAGGAATAAATAATGAAAATGTTGATAGTAGCAAAAGCATCGGTTTGCATTCTATTAAAAAACAAGCCGACATGTATGGTGGAAGCTTGAAGATCGTGAGTAGAAATGGAGTGGGAACAAGAGCGATGATTAATATTCCATTTTCCCAAAAGGTGGTGAATGTGCATGAAGAATAAAATCAAGATTATTCTTGTAGATGATCACAAGATGTTGCTGTCAAGCTTATCAAATGTTTTGAATAATAGTGAAATGGTGGAAATTGTTGATTCCTTTTCTGATCCTTTAGAAGCCTTAATGAACATTGACCACACGAAATGTGATGTTGTTGTCTCTGATGTTCGTATGAAACAAATGAATGGTCTGATTCTGGCCAAAGAATTAAAGAGAAAGTTTGGCAATAAGATCAAAATCATCTTAATTTCTGGCTTTTATACAGAAGAATATCATAAAAATGCTCTAGATATTGGTGTACATGCTTTTTTGCCTAAAGAATCTTCTGATGAACAGCTTCTATCCGTTATAAAACAAGTTACATTAAATAATGTTCTTATACCCTTTGATTTGCTAAAGGTAAATAACGAAAAAGTGTTGAGTGAGACTGAAGTGAAGGTTCTGTTGTTTATTGCCCAAGAAAAGACGAATGAAGATATTGCTCAAATGTTATACATAAGCAAACGCACAGTTGAACATCACTTGACTTCCATTTTCAGAAAGCTTGATGTGCAAACGAGAGTCGGGGCAGTAGTTAAGGGGATTGAAAAAGGAATTATTTCTACGTAAGGTGGTGCCTTTAATAAAAGTTTTTAAACCAGAACCATATATTTAACGATTTCAAAAAAAACGATAATAATAATAAGGCTATAGATTGTTGCTTTTAAACTCGCAGCCTGAATACACTTCGCTTTCCGTGGGCGAGCGTCGAGCCTCCTCGTCGCATACGCTCCTGCGAGGGGGTCTCGTCTTTCTCGCATTCTCACAGGAGTCTACGTGTATTCAGGCTGCTGAGTACTTTTTCTCCCATTTTTTTACGTAAAAAACAACAAACTTTGAGAAAACAGCCAATAATAAAAAGCTTTGCATTATTTATTGCAAAGCTTTTATAATTACGTACACTATTATAGTAATTTTCGTATTTTTTTTGTACTTAGACCTGTAATTTTGTAATATCCTCTAGCGGAAGATAACCTCTTGTATCTAAAAGTAAAAGACACTTTTGAGCCAATAGAACATTTTTCTTCGGGGCTGTTCAAGGCGCTTCCGCTATTCTAACTATGATGCAGAATAACTTACTTTTTTGCCCAAATCCTCTTTTACAATCTTTCTATATCTGAAGTTTACAAAGGCTGCTGCTGTAAGTCCTATTAAAGAAATTGCAGCATCAAAAATAAAGATAATGGATATATGTCCGGTTTTCGACATTAACCCAGTTGCAATTGGCAATAGTACAGAAGCAAAACCTGCAGCCGTCGCGACTAATCCCGTAACCGTCCCTTTTCTTTCCCAGAATAATTCGGTCATAATGGCTATTGTTAACTGAAAAACACCTGCTGTAGAAAAACCTAAAAAGAAAGAAGCAATGATCGCTATGCTAGGTGATTTTAATGTTAATAAAACCATTACGGACAAAAAGGTAATGATTGGATAGATGACAACGACATGGATTGGTCGGATTGCTTTTTTTAACAAAATGGACAATGCTAAAACAGAAATTAAGGCACCGATGCTATAATAGCTTAATAATTTAACGGAGCTTGTACTAGACAGTCCGAGCACTTTTTGTCCAAAGGTTGGCAGCCAAATTTGCGCAACAGTAAAAAGGGAAGTGGATGTGAACCCCATGATGATAAGAGCAAGTCCCTCTTTCCAAAATTGCGGTTTTGAGTGAAATTTCCTATTTGCAGAATCATCTTCCGAGATGCTGTTGTTTTCCATTTTATGATGAGGAAATGACATCGTAAATAAGAACATCATATTAAGAAAATAAATCGCTGCTGGAATAAAAAAGGAATAGCCATAAAACATATCTTGATTAGCAAAAAATGCAATCATCAATGGGAGTAGAGCTGCTCCTGCAGACATAAATGCCTTTACCAATACACTAGCAGACCCAGTCGATTTCGGAAAAATTTCGATCAGTGCTGGATAAGTCCCTGCATCCATCGCTGAATTAGCAATTCCGGCAAGAATAGCAAACAGAAAAGCGATTTGATAAGACGGCGCTAATGGAATCCCGACAAGAAAAATCCCCATTGCTAACGCTGAAAATAAAATCAGTGGTTTTCTTCCGAATTTGTCAGACAAGATTCCTGAAAGTGAATAAGTAAATAATTTACCAATCCCTATTGCTGAAATAAGGTAACTGATCCCTGCACTGTCTGTATTTAATTGTTTTGTTAAATAAGGCATATTCGATGCAAGCATGATATTCACCATACCGAGAATAAAATAATTAATGTACAGTCCAGAGGCTGTTTTCATATAGTTATTTTTCATTACGTACACTCCTAAATAAGTCATATAACTAACTTAACCATTTTATTTGGATATGATGAAATTTGCAATCTAGTATTAGGAAAATTATATAAAATTTTCATCCATTCACAATGCTTTAAACCAAGGAATTCTTATACACGTCAGTCGACATTTTCCTACGCCCAGCGAATATCTGTTTAACATATTAGTAAAGAATGAAATGGATAAAAAAATAAGATAGCAAGATTTCCAAAGACAGTTTAATACGATTAAATTATCATGAGTAAAATAGTTCCAATTAAGAGATAATAAGCGAGTAAATGAATGATCATAATTAATGGAAAGGCTGTTTTCTAAAAGTTTAATGTTTTTGAATAAAACAATAAACATGATTGAAGCACTGAGCAGCCTGAATACACGTAGACTCCTGTGGGAAAAGCGAGAAAGACGAGACCCCACAGGAGCATAGCGACGAGGAGGCTCGGCACTCGTCCGCGGAAAGCGAAGTGTATTCAGGCTGCGGGTTATATAACAATAATCTGTACGAAAAGAGCAAATGGAAAAAAGTCGATACGGCAGATTGGTGCATGTTATGGTAAAATGATAAATAGCGATTGTTTTTTGAATTTCACATTTTGTTCACAAATAGGCGATTGTTTTTTATACATTTGTGAAGAAAATCTGTTATGATAAATCTATATTTAGAATTATTATAAATAAGCTTCTGTTTATTCGAAATGTTAGGGGTGCTATTTAACTTATGCATATAATTGTTGTTGGTCTTAATTATAAAACTGCCCCAGTAGAAATACGTGAGCGTTTAACTTTTGATTCATTAAGCATCGGGGAAGCAATGAATCAGTTGCAGCATAAAAAAAGTGTATTAGAGAATGTGATTGTTTCAACATGCAATAGAACAGAAATATACGCTGTGGTCGACCAGCTGCATACCGGTCGCTATTATATAAAAGAGTTTTTATCAGAATGGTTTGGAATAGAGCAAAAAGAATTTGTTCCATATTTATTTGTTTATGAGCAAGACGGTGCAATCAACCATTTGTTTGAAGTGGCATGCGGATTAAACTCTATGGTCGTAGGAGAAACACAAATACTTGGCCAAGTACGAGATAGTTTTTTTGAAGCACAGAAAATTAAAGCTGTCGGTACGGTTTTTAATCAACTCTTTAAACAAGCAATTACATTAGCAAAAAAAGCCCATACTGAAACGGAAATCGGCGGAAATGCCGTTTCAATTAGTTATGCGGCTGTGGAACTGGCGAAAAAGATTTTTGGAACAATCGAAAATAAAAATGTCCTTATTTTAGGCGCTGGAAAAATGGGCGAACTAGCAATTCAAAACTTATATAGCAATGGGGCTAAAAATGTTACGGTGATCAATCGTACTTTTGAAAAAGCCCAAGGATTGGCTGATCGATTTGAAGGAAAGGCAAAGCCGTTTAATGAGCTGCAGTGTGCTTTAATGGATGCTGATATTTTAATTAGTTCAACAGGGGCTAAAAATTTTGTTATTACAAAAACGATGATGCAAAATATTGAAAAAGTCCGTAAAGGAATGCCTCTTTTTATGGTGGATATTGCGGTTCCAAGGGACTTAGACCCTGCATTAGCTGAACTGGAAAGTGTTTTTCTTTATGATATAGATGATTTAGAAGGCATCGTGGAAGCTAATCTGCAAGAAAGACAAAAGGAAGCAGCAAAAGCCATGCTGATGATTGAAGAAGAAATAGTAGAATTTAATCAATGGCTGCATTTATTAGGAATTGTCCCTGTTATATCTTCTTTACGCGAAAAAGCAATTTCTATTCAATCTGAAACGATGAAAAGTATAGAAAGAAAACTGCCGCATCTTAGCGAACGAGATAAGAAAGTATTAAATAAGCATACAAAAAGTATTATTAATCAGCTGTTAAAAGATCCGATTCTGCAAGTGAAGGAATTGGCTTCAACAAAAGATGCAGAAAACTCATTGGAGTTATTTATCAAAATCTTTCAGTTGCAAGATAGGCTGGACAAGCAGCAGCCGACTAAAAAAGAAAAAGAAGTTTACACGACTTCTTATCAAGCAACATTACAACCCTAAAAATTTATAATTATTGTACAAAATAGTTTTCATGTTATTCCGATTTAATAGGAATTGGATTGTTAGAGGGGAAGCATATATGCAGGATATGTACATGACAAGGCTTCATGAATTAATGATTATTTTATATGCATTTTCTGTTTTGTTTTATTTTTTTGATTATATGCATAATAACCAGAAAGCAAATAAAACAGCTTTCTGGTTACTTTCATTTGTTTGGGTGTTACAAACTTCTTTACTGGGATTATACATGATGGAAACGGGAAGATTTCCTGTGCTGACCATTATGGAAGGATTATATTTTTATACGTGGGTATTAATTTCCTTATCACTTGCGATAAACCGCTTATTGAAGGTAGACTTTTTTGTTTTTTTTACGAATTTATTAGGTTTTATTATGATGGCCATCCACTCTTTTGCCCCTATTCGGGAGCAAGGGGAAGGACTTGCGGAACAAGCCGTTTCTGAACTGCTTTTTATTCATATTACTGCCGCTATTTTATCTTATGGAGCTTTTTCACTTTCGTTTATTTTTTCGCTGTTATATTGCCTTCAATATGATCTTCTCAAAAAAAAGCGCTGGGGAAAAAGATTAAAAAGAATTCCTGATTTAGCAAAGCTGGAGCAAATTTCTTATGTGTTAAATGTCATAAGTGTTCCGATCCTTTTAATTGCATTAATTCTTGGCATTCAATGGGCAATCATTCAAAAACCTTATTTTACTTGGTATGATCCGAAAATAATTGGATCATTTATTGTATTATTAACATATAGCACCTATTTGTACTTACGTGTTTCTAACAAAAGAAGAGGGAAAAATATCGCTTTATTAAATATTGCTAGTTTTTTAATCGTCTTGATTAATTTCTTTTTAATTGGAAATTTTTCTTCTTTTCACTTTTAAAAAAATGGCTGTGTTAAAGCTAATTGTTGATTGGAGCGGAAGGCGTGATACTCCTGCGGGATGAAAATAAGAAGTGTATTCAGCGTGAAGGTATGAGGAGTTAGAGTTAAGAATGATGTTGGTTTGGAGAAGCGTTCGCTCGACTCCTGTGGGATTAGC
The DNA here is from genome assembly GCF_052318935.1 of Niallia sp. 01092. Lineage (NCBI taxonomy): Bacteria > Bacillati > Bacillota > Bacilli > Caryophanales > Bacillaceae > Niallia > Niallia sp. 01092. The sequence goes on from NZ_JBQRKO010000005.1 coordinate 112,828, forward strand.
GAGAAAGGCGAGACCCCGCAGGAGCAAAGTGACGAGGAGGCTTGGCGCTCGCCCCGCGGAAAGCGAGCGATAAGCTTCAGAAAACCCTTTTCAACAGAGCTTATTTTCAAGGTAACCCAAAAAATAAATGTTATATAAAAGGGAACGTTCAGCTTTAGAAGGTTTAAACTAATTTTTGGAGGGGTTTTATGAGAAAAATAATTGTTGGTTCAAGAAGAAGCAAGCTCGCAGTAACGCAAACAAATTGGGTGATCGAGCAATTAAAAAAACTAGATTCCTCTTTTAACTTTGAAGTCAAAGAAGTGGTTACAAAAGGAGACGTTATTTTAGATGTAACGCTGTCAAAAGTTGGCGGAAAAGGTCTGTTTGTCAAAGAAATCGAACAAGCAATGCTAAATAAAGAAATTGATATTGCGGTACATAGCATGAAGGATATGCCAGCTGTTTTACCGAGTGGGTTAATCATAGGCTGCATTCCGCAAAGAGAAGATCATCGAGACGCATTAATCAGCAAAAATCATACGCCTTTAAAAGAGTTAAAAAAAGGAGCGATTGTTGGAACAAGCAGTTTAAGAAGGGGAGCTCAACTTCTAGCGGAACGACCGGATTTAGAAATTAAATGGATTCGTGGCAATATTGATACCCGCCTGAAAAAGCTGGAAACAGAAGATTATGATGCCATTATATTGGCTGCTGCCGGATTAGCGAGAATGGGCTGGACAAGTGATGTTGTAACAGAATTTCTTGAACCGGAAGTTTGTCTTCCTGCTGTAGGGCAAGGGGCACTGGCAATTGAGTGCAGGGAAGATGATAAAGAAGTATTAGAATTATTAAGTAAACTATCAAGTGAAGAAACAACAAGAACTGTTTATGCGGAAAGAGCATTTTTAAATAAAATGGATGGTGGATGCCAAGTTCCGATTGCAGGGTTTGCTGAAATACAAGACGATAAAGAAGTTGTTTTAACAGCGCTTGTTACCTCTCCAGATGGAAAAACGGTTTATAAAGAAAAAATAAGTGGAAATAATCCAGTCGAAGTAGGAGAGCGTGCTGCATCCATCTTAACAAAAAAAGGGGCGAAGAAATTAATCGATCAGTTAAAAGAGGAGCATATTATTGATGGCTGATCCGCTCCTTGGGAAAAAAATTCTGATTCCACGGTCAAAAAAACAAGCAGCCTCACTTTCTGAAGAGGTTACTGCACTAGGCGGGATCCCAGTTGAAATTCCTTTATTATCTTTTAGAGAATGTCCGCTTCCTGCAGACATGTTATCAAAGTGTAAAAAGGAAGATTATTATGATTGGATTATATTTACAAGCAGCAACGGAGTGCGGGCTTTTTTTCATCAACTAGATGGCTTTGAGAATAAAGTTCCAAAAATAGCGGTGATCGGAGAAAAAACAACGAAAACGCTGTTAACATTCGGATATCAACCAGAGTTTATTCCAAGTGAATACGTTGCGGAAACATTTGTTGAAGAATTTAAGCCGTTATTACATAATAATGAAAAAATATTGATTGTAAAAGGGAACTTAGCAAGAGATTATCTTAGTACCAATTTAAAAAAATGTAATGCTACAATAGAAGAGGCAATTGTGTACAACACGTATTTTCCAAAAGAAAGTGAAGAGCTGTTGGCAAAAAAGCTATTGGAAAAAGAATTGGACATTCTTTTTTTTACAAGTACGTCAACAGTTGATCATTTTATGTCTGTTGTGGAAAAATATGATTTGCTAAAAAAAATAAGTGATTGCACAGTTGTTTGCATTGGTCCTGTTACAAAAAAAAGGTTAGACTACTATGAGATAAAAGTTGATGTTTTACCGGAAGTGTTTACCGTCGATAGCATGATAGCAGAATTAGTTCAATATTTAAAAATAAGTAGATAGAGGAGAATTCATATGACTTTGGAATTTACACGTCACCGCAGACTAAGACAATCTGCAAGTATGAGAGCACTTGTACGAGAAACATATTTACATATTGATGATTTAATTTATCCAATCTTTGTCGCAGAAGGAGAGAATATTAAACGAGAAATATCTTCGATGCCGGGAATATATAATCTTTCTTTAGACCGTTTAGCAGAAGAGATGGATGAAGTGCAAGCACTTGGAATTAAGTCTGTCTTATTATTTGGCATTCCTTTAGAAAAAGACGAATGCGGTACGCAAGCTTTTCATGATCATGGGATTGTACAAGAAGCTATTCGATTCATAAAGAAGAACTATCCAGAAATCGTAGTCATTGCCGATACTTGTTTATGCGAATACACAAGCCATGGGCATTGCGGCATCGTCGAAGAAGGATACGTATTAAACGATGAATCACTCGAATTGCTTGTAAAATCTGCTGTCAGTCAAGCAGAAGCAGGTGCAGATATTATTGCACCATCTAATATGATGGATGGTTTTGTTGCAGCAATAAGACAAGGATTGGATAAAGCAGGTTTCATCAATATACCAATCATGTCATATGGGGTGAAATATTCTTCTGCTTTTTACGGTCCATTCCGTGAGGCAGCAGACAGTACACCGCAATTTGGGGATCGAAAAGCCTATCAAATGGACCCTGCCAACCGTTTAGAGGCGTTAAGAGAAGCAGAATCGGATGTGGCAGAAGGGGCAGATTTTCTTATTGTAAAACCTGGTATGCCATATTTGGATATTGTTCGCGATATGAAAAATGCACTTCATCTTCCGATTGTTATTTACAACGTAAGCGGTGAATACAGCATGGTAAAAGCTGCAGCACAAAACGGCTGGATTGATGAACAGAAAACAGTAATGGAAATGCTTGTCGGCATGAAACGAGCAGGTGCGGATTTAATTATTACCTACTTTGCGAAAGATGCAGCACGCTGGTTAAAAGAACAATAGGAAATGAGGGGAAAATATGCGTTCATATCAAAAGTCAGAAGAAGCATTTAAAGAAGCGGTCCAGTTAATGCCAGGTGGTGTTAACAGCCCAGTTCGAGCGTTTAAATCGGTTAAAAGAGATCCGGTATTTATACAGTCAGGAAAAGGCTCTAAAATTTACGATTTAGATGGCAATGAATATATTGATTATGTGCTGTCATGGGGACCATTAATTTTAGGACATGCGAATGATCAAGTAGTGGCAGGTATTAAAGAAGTAGCGGAGCTAGGAACAAGCTTTGGTGCGCCTACATTAATTGAAAACAAGCTTGCTACCCTTGTAAAAGAGCGTGTTCCATCGATCGAAATTATTCGCATGGTATCCTCTGGAACAGAAGCAACGATGAGTGCCATTCGTTTAGCACGCGGGTATACAGGTCGAAATAAGATTATTAAATTTGAAGGCTGCTACCATGGACATGGTGATTCCTTATTAATTAAAGCAGGTTCAGGTGTTGCTACATTAGGATTGCCGGACAGTCCTGGTGTGCCAGAAGGAGTTGCCGCAAATACGATTACGGTAGCGTACAATGATTTGGAAAGTATCAGATATGCTTTTGAAACATATGGCGAAGATATTGCAGGTATTATTGTCGAGCCTGTTGCTGGAAATATGGGTGTAGTACCGCCTCAACCAGGATTTCTGCAAGGACTTCGAGATATTACGACACAATATGGTGCCTTGTTAATATTTGATGAAGTAATGACTGGCTTCCGTGTAGATTATGGCTGTGCTCAAAGCTATTTTGGCATTACGCCTGATTTAACTTGCTTAGGAAAAGTAATCGGAGGAGGACTGCCAGTTGGGGCATATGGCGGAAAAGCAGAAATTATGAATCAAATTGCGCCGAGTGGTCCGATCTATCAAGCAGGTACGCTTTCTGGTAATCCGCTGGCTATGACAGCAGGTTATGAAACGTTATCCCAACTAACAAAAGAAACGTATCAAACGTTTATCGAAAAAGCAGACAAGCTAGAAGCAGGCTTATATGAAGCAGCCAAAAAATACGATATTCCATTTACGATTAATCGTGCTGGCTCCATGATTGGCTTCTTTTTCACAAATGAGGAAGTAAAAGATTATGATAGTGCAAAAACGTCCAATTTAGACTATTTCGCTGACTTTTATAATGCAATGCTTGAGCAAGGCGTATTCCTGCCGCCTAGCCAATTTGAAGGATTATTTTTATCGACTACATTAACGGATGAAGATATTGAAAAAACAATTACAGCTGCAGAAACAGCATTTTCTCAGTTGAAAAAATAAAATAAAGTAATGTAAAGATGACTCCAAAGTTTGTAGAAACTTTTGGAGTTATTTTTTTTAGAGAAAAAGGATGGCGTGAACGGGGGGCGGCCGGACGAAGAAGGAAACTCGTCGGACGGAGAGGGAAACTCGCCGGACGAAGGAGTAAATTCGCCGGACGAAAGAGGAAACCCGCCGGACAAAAACAGAAAATGGAAATTAGAAGACAGGCTGTTTCTAGATATCTTTAATTTTGTAAAAGAAACAATTGTTTTGAACCAGATTCTAATCATAAATTGAATATTCTATTCATAAATTGTAATTGACATAGTGATAAACGTGAAAGGAATGAAAGGAGGAGTCGCTTTGTCTCAAGAAAATTCGTCTACTTTGCGGTTTTCATTGGAAGAGTCAGTCTGGTTTCAAAGAGGACAGGAAGTAGCTGATCTGCTTTCCATTTCACTTGACCCAAATATAACAATTCAAGAAAATGATCAGTATATTACGATTCAAGGTTCATTAGAATTAACGGGAGAATACACGCGGTCACAAGAAAATCAACTAGAGGAAGAGGAGGTTTTTAAGGCTCCTAAATTAATTCATTCCGTTATGGAAAGAGAGGAAGGGGTTTGTGAGTTTTTACACCATTTTCCTGTTGATATAACGATTCCGATTTCAAGAATTACTAGTATAGATGATATTGAGGTAGAAATTGAAACATTTGATTATGTATTTCCTGAAAGCAGCTGCTTAAATTTATCAGCCGATTTATCGATTGCAGGATTGACAAATGGTGAGCAGCAAGAGTTTCAAGAGGAGGAGGTGGAAGAGGACGAATTAGACCTTGCTTTTAGAGAGCAAGAAGGGGAAGAAGAATTTGCTTTTCACGAACAAGATAGGGAAGAGCAAGAAGTAGAAGAAGAATTTGCTTTTAGAGGGCTGGAAGATACAGTGGAACTAGAAGATAACCAATATGAAGAAGAACCTGTTGAAATCACGGTAAGCCCTTTTCAAGCAGTGAGTCCTCTTTTAGAAGAAGTTCGAACTTCAAACGAAGAAGCTGAAGATGACAATGAAGTATATGAACCATTTGAAGTGGAAGTACGAAAGTCTCCCGAAATGGAGGTTGGATCGGCAGAAAATAATATTGTCCCATTTGTTTCGGAAGAAAACAAAGAAAAAGAAGATATTCCAACATACAAAGACAATGTAGAGGAACAAGACATGAAAGTGGCTATATTTCGAAATAACAAAGAAACATACCAAGCTGAAGATGTTTTTCAAAAGCCGCCACAAGAATCTTCTGAATCTTCTTATGAGCAAGAACAAGATGTGATGGAAGCAGAAGAAGAGATTGAAGAATCTTCTTCTAGTGATGACAAAGAATTGAAAAAGAAAAAAGGTATTTTCAAAAAAACAAAAACATTAACATTTACCGAATTTTTTGCAAGAAAAGAGGAAGAAACACATACGAAAATAAAGGTTTGCATTGTGCAGCAAGGCGAAACATTAGAGAAATTAAGTGAACGCTATAATATTCAAGTTCATAGTATTTTAAAAGAAAACCGTATGGAAGCAAATCAGGATATATACGAAGGACAGGTGTTATATATCCCTGTTAAATAAGCAGATAGGTAAGAAAAAGGAACAGGCAAGTACGGTCATCATCCCTGCTTGACTGTTTTCTTTTTTCAAAAGATGGAATTTGTTTTTGTTTTAAGAAAGAGTGGGAAAGTATGAGTGAAAAAAACACAATAAAAAAATATACCCCGATTTTAAAGCCTTACGCAGTGGAACCACATTTTGTGGAGGAATTTGGCCATCTTACAAAAATCTACTGCAGTAAAGGAACCTTTGCTTTAAAGGGGATTGATCCACATAAAGGATCTGATTTTATCAGGCATGTCCGAACCCTTTATCAAAAAGGATACAATCGTATTGTTCCGATCTATCCAACGGTCGATGGAAGATATGCGATACTCTATGAGCAAAAGCTGTATTATTTAATGCCCTGGCTCCCGAATGAAGATCGAGAAAATTATTTCAAAAAACATCAGCAAATGTTTCGGGAATTAGCAAGACTTCATATTTTATCATCGAAGGAAGTAACGATTGAAAAGGAAGACAGACAAGAACACTATGAAAATACGTTATTAGAGCTGGAGAAGGAACAGGAATTTTTGGATGGATTTATTGAGCAGTGTGAAAATACGGAATATATGTCCCCTTTTGAGCTCATGTTTTGTATGTATTATCATGATATTAGGCAAGCATTAAAATACTCAGAAAATAAATTAAAAGATTGGTATGAACAAACAAAAGAAGATGAAAAAGCAAGGGTTTCGATTATTCACGGCAAAATCTCTCCAGAGCATTTCCTTTATGATGACCGAGGATATGGCTATTTTGTTAATTTTGAAAATGCTAAATATGGTTCCCCTAGTCATGACTTATTGCCATTTTTAGCCCGCTCATTAAAAACAACTCCAAAACAAAATGAAGACAGTATGGATTGGTTGTATACGTATTTTAACTATTACCCGCTGCGTTCGGATGAAATGTTATTGTTTTTAAGTTATTTAGCCCACCCAGGCCCTGTCATAAAAATATGTGAACGATATATACAAGAAGATTTCATTGCCAACGAACGAAAATTTGTGCAAAAGCTGTTGAAAAATTATTGGCTGTTAAAAAATACAGAATATATTGTGATGAGAATAGAAGAAATCGAGAAGCAAAAAAAAGCGCAGCAAGAGGCGCAGAAAGAGACCCAAGATTAAGATCATCTTGGGTCTCAGAGTATAGAAAAATTATATATGTGCAGGAACTTTAGGCTGATCGAAAACGTTTGTATTTCGAGGCGTGAAGCCTTGGGAGGAGCGGCGGGCAACAGGATGTTGGTCAGAACGACGTTGTCACAGGACGTGACGTACTTAGTCGTTCATCCTCTGTTACCCAGTAATGAGCATCCGAGCAAGGCGAACAACGAAGAAATCGAGCGTTTGTCGACAGCCTGAGATTGAAGCAGCTTGGGTCTTAAATTATGTCTAGGTATATGGATAATGCAAGCACAATTAGAAGAGAAAGAAATAATACGTCAAATGTGGTTGGCAATAGCATCGTGCGGATTGCCTGAAATATACAAAAGGGAATAATAAACTTTGAACAGCCATTCCGAACCGCTCTTAACCATGGCGGCATAGAATAGGGATTAAACTTTCGCTTCATAAAAATGATACCTCCTTAACCCTCTTTACACATAGTATATGTACAGATAGCCCATAAAGTACCTACTAAAACAATGAGTTCCCCATATGGAATGGACATTTTGAAAAACGCAAAATTGTTTCCACGAAATAATTCACACCTTTTAAAAAACAGACATATTATTTTATAAAAAAATACTTGTATAATTTTAAAAAATAATGGGTAACCTTATTGACGAAAATCACTTTTGTTCGGTAGTATATCATATATACATAATGAAAATAGCGATGACAGGGAGTAGTACAATGGTAAGTTGTTTTGCAGAGAGGAAATCAGCTGCTGAAAGATTTCTATTCAACCCATTTGAAGTAGCCCTAGAGCTTCTTTTGCGAACGGTAAACCTTATTAGTGAGAGACGGAGAGAATCCGATATCATCTTTAAAGAGCCAATGATTTTTATTGGAAAAAAGGTGGTACCGCGAAAAAAACTCCATTCGTCCTTTTATGACGTTTGGAGTTTTTTTATTTGCAAAAAATCCCTTTAGAAAAGGAAAAATAGATAGCAGGAGGAAATTAAATGGAAACAAATGATCTTACAATGCCGACAAAATACGACCCGAAGGAAATAGAAAAAGGGCGCTACGATTGGTGGGTAAACGGCAAGTTTTTTGAAGCAAAACCGGATGAAGGGAAAGAGCCTTATACAATTGTAATTCCTCCTCCGAATGTAACAGGAAAACTTCATTTAGGACACGCTTGGGATACGACGCTGCAAGATATTTTAACAAGAATGAAACGTATGCAAGGATACGATGTATTATGGCTGCCTGGCATGGACCATGCTGGAATTGCGACGCAGGCAAAGGTAGAAGAAAAGCTTCGCAGTCAAAATATTAGCCGATATGACCTTGGAAGAGAAAAGTTTGTAGAAGAAACTTGGAAATGGAAAGAAGAATATGCAAGCCATATTCGTGAACAGTGGGCGAAATTAGGATTAGGCTTAGATTATTCTAGAGAGCGTTTTACTTTAGATGAAGGCTTGTCAAAAGCAGTTCGCGAAGTATTTGTTTCTTTATACAAAAAAGGGTTGATCTATCGCGGCGAATATATTATCAACTGGGATCCATCGACAAAAACAGCTCTTTCTGACATCGAAGTAATATATAAAGATGTTCAAGGTGCTTTCTATCATATGAAGTATCCGTTGGCAGACGGATCTGGCTATATTGAAGTAGCAACGACTCGTCCAGAAACGATGCTTGGAGATTCTGGAGTTGCCGTACATCCTAAAGATGAACGCTATCAGCATTTAATCGGCAAAAAGGTAATTTTACCGATTGTGGGAAGAGAAATTCCGATTGTGGCTGATGACTATGTAGAAATGGACTTTGGTTCTGGTGCAGTAAAAATGACGCCTGCACATGATCCAAACGACTTTGAAGTTGGTAACCGCCATAACCTAGAACGAATTCTTGTGATGAATGAAGACGGTACGATGAATGAGCGTGCAGGCAAATACGAAGGAATGGATCGTTTTGAATGTCGCAAACAAATCGTAAAAGACTTACAAGAAGCAGACGTATTATTTAAAATCGAAGAACATATGCATTCTGTTGGACATTCAGAAAGAAGCGGTGCCGTTGTAGAACCATATCTTTCTACCCAATGGTTTGTAAAAATGCAGCCGTTGGCAGATGCATCTGTTGCCCTTCAAGGCAAAGAAGAAGAAAAAGTCAACTTTGTTCCAGAGAGATTTGAAAATACGTATTTGCGCTGGATGGAAAACATCCGCGATTGGTGTATCTCTCGTCAGCTTTGGTGGGGGCATCGAATTCCTGCTTGGTATCATAAAGAAACAGGCGAAGTATATGTTAACCAGGAAGCACCGGAAGATATCGAAAACTGGGAGCAGGACAAAGATGTATTGGATACATGGTTCAGTTCGGCATTATGGCCGTTTTCTACAATGGGCTGGCCACATGCAGAAGCAGCAGATTTCAAACGCTATTATCCAACAGCAGCACTAGTAACTGGTTATGATATTATCTTTTTCTGGGTATCCCGCATGATTTTCCAAGGAATCGAATTTACGGAAGAAAGACCATTTAAAGATGTCTTAATTCATGGTTTAGTTCGTGATGAACAAGGCCGCAAAATGAGTAAATCATTAGGCAATGGTGTTGATCCAATGGATGTAATTGCTCAATATGGCGCCGATTCCCTTCGCTTCTTCTTATCAACAGGAAGCTCTCCAGGTCAGGATTTGCGTTTCAGCATGGAAAAAGTAGAATCTACTTGGAACTTTGCAAATAAAATCTGGAACGCATCTCGTTTTGCTTTAATGAATATGAATGGCTTAAAATATGAAGAAATAGATTTATCTGGAGAAAAATCTGTTGCAGATAAATGGATTTTAACAAGACTAAATGAAACAATCGAAACAGTGACAAGACTTTCCGATCGTTATGAATTTGGAGAAGTTGGCCGTGTGCTTTATAACTTCATCTGGGATGATTTCTGTGACTGGTATATTGAAATGGCGAAGCTTCCTTTATATGGAGAAGATGAAGCAGCGAAATTGACAACTCGCTCCATCCTTGCCTATGTATTAGATAACACGATGCGTTTATTGCATCCGTTTATGCCGTTTATAACAGAAGAAATCTGGCAGAACCTTCCTCATGCTGGTGAAACGATTACAGAAGCAAAATGGCCAGAAGTAAATCCAGACTGGACAGATGAAAAAGCTGCAAACGATATGAAACTATTAGTAGAAATCATCCGCTCTGTACGTAACAGCCGTGCCGAAGTAAATACACCAATGAGCAAAAAAATCAGCATTCTTTTAAAAGCAAAAGATGCAGAGGTTCAAAGCACGTTAGAAGAGAATAAAGCATATATTGAACGTTTCTGTAATCCTGAAACGCTGGAAATTGCGACAGAACTAGCGATTCCTGATAAGGCGATGACTTCTGTTGTAACCGGTGCAGAAATTATTCTTCCATTAGAAGGATTAATTAATATGAAAGAAGAAATCGCACGACTTTCAAAAGAATTGGATAAATGGAATAAAGAAGTAGAACGTGTTCAAAAGAAATTAAGCAACGAAGGCTTTGTGAAAAAAGCTCCTGAAAAAGTAATCAACGAAGAAAAAGCAAAAGAACAAGATTATTTAGAAAAAAGAGCGACAGTGGAAGCGCGCATTAAAGAATTAAAAGGAGAAGCTTAATTATTAGCTTTTTAAGGAGGCGAATCCGATTAGGGTTCGTCTTCGGTTTATGAAAGCAACAATTAATAAGAAAAGCAGGTGAATTAGATGTTCCAAACATATGAGGAAGCATTAAATTGGATCCATTCTCGATTACGATTAGGAATAAAGCCCGGTTTAACAAGAATGAACATCATGATGGAGAAATTGAATTTTCCGGAAAAAAAAATAAAAACAGTCCACATAGGTGGGACAAATGGCAAAGGATCAACAGTCACCTACTTGCGCTGTATATTACAAAGTGCGGGCCTTTCCGTTGGAACGTTTACTTCTCCATATATCGAACAATTTAATGAAAGAATCAGCGTAAATGGCATCCCGATCAGTGACGGAGAAATTAAAGATTTAGCAAATAAGTTGTATCCTATTGTGGCAGAAATGGATCAATCAGACCAAGGCGGACCATCAGAGTTTGAAATTATAACAGCTATGTCTTTGTATTATTTCGCTTATGTTCATCCAGTAGATCTCGTTATTTATGAAGTAGGTTTAGGCGGTCGATTTGATTCAACTAATGTAATTTCACCGCTTTTATCCATTATTACAAGCATCGGGTTAGATCATACTGCTATTTTAGGAAACACATACGCAGAAATCGCCTATGAAAAAGCAGGAATAATAAAAAAGGATACCCCGATTATTACTGCTGTGAAACAAAAGGAAGCTCAAGAAGTTATTTTGAAAAAAGCCGATGAGGAGAAGGCGCCGGTTTATTTATTAACGAAACATTTTATCCTCGAAAATCACCAATCCATTGATAAAGGAGAAAGTTTCTCTTTTAAAACAGCTGTAGAAAATATGCATGATTTATGTATTAATATGATGGGTGTCCATCAAATAGAAAATGCTTCTTTAGCGATAATGGCAGCAATTTTATTAAAAAAGGCAACTTTTCCAGAAATAAAAGAAGAATCGATTCGAACTGGCTTACTGGAGGCAAAATGGCCGGGCCGTTTTGAAATAATTGCCGATCAGCCTCTTATTGTTTTGGATGGTGCTCATAATGAAGAAGGAGTACAAGCATTATCAAAGGAATTAACAAAAAGATTTGCCAATCGAAAAAAGACAATCGTTTTCACAGCACTTTCCGATAAAAAAACAGATAAAATGATTCAAAGCCTAGATGAAATCGCAAATAAAATAGTGTTTGTTTCATTTGATTTTCCACGAGCTGCTTCAAGTTATGACCTTTATCAGGAAAGCAGTCATCCGCAAAAATCTTATCAAGACGATTGGAAGCATGCAATAAACGAGCAAATTGAAAAAATGGAAGATAATGACATGTTAGTAATAACAGGCTCCCTTTACTTTTTATCGGAAGTAAAAGCATTCTTTAAGCAATAAAAAACGAGCATAGGTTTTCACCTATAACTCGATATGGAAATGAGACTTTTTATTATAGAGTCTCATAAGGGGAGAGCGAAGCCATTCCATACAAATATTTATTAAAAAAAACTAAAGACGCATTCTATTTTTAACATCAAAACTAAAACAAGTGGAGCCCATCCCCTTCTCCAAAAGGGCTGATAAAAAGTAGCTCTATCTGTAAAATGGATATGTTATCTAGTGATTTAGGATACAAAAAATAATGGAATTTTGTACAAAAATTACCTAAAAACGAGAAAAAAACGATAGATTATTAGGACAGAAAGGGTTAGTATTATAATAATAGGTGAAAAGTATGGATAATTTGGAATCATTACTTTTGTCATAATAAATGATGAAAATAATGTTTCTGAAAAACTATAGTAATATATCATCGTGGAAATTAGGTGAGATTTGTGGTTAATTCCTCTGTCAAAGTAGTAATTTGGACGATTTGGAGTATTGTTTTTCCTGTTGGATTGTGGTATATCTATCATAATTTTCCGCCTACCCTAGCAGAGCGTAATTGGCATGTTGCAGTATTTTTGTTTTTTATGTCTATTGTTGCATCGATGCCAATGATCATAAATGGGCGTCCTGTTTTCTTTTTGCAATGGGCTAGCCTTTCTGTTTTTTTAATCTTTGGTTTGTTTGTCGAGACAATGCTTGTACAGATTGCTTTAGTTGTTGTACTTTTGCAGACGAAGGTAAGCAAAAAAGGATTATATCTTTTTCCATTGAACTCCATGATGTTCCTCGTTGTTTCAGTATGCAGTGGCTTTATTTATTACGGTTTAGGTGGTAAACATGCTGCTAATATTTTATTAGATATACAGTCACTTTCGTTAGTTATTCTTTATCCGTTTCTTTATTTTGTGCTTAATACTTTGTTGATTTTTATGATTAGTCGTTTTGTTTACCAAAATAAGGAAAAGTTTATGACCCGTGATTTAGTGTGGGAGTTTATTGCAACAGTTATTACGTATCCTGCAGGCATTGCCTTATATATTATGTATGAGGATATTGGTTTAATGGCCCTTATTTTAATAGGAATCCCGTTTATTTGTCTTTCTATTATTTTACGATTATATCACTCTAGCGAATCAATTAATTATTATTTAAAAAAAATTGCCGAGATTGGCCATCAATTATCGCAAAATTTATATGCAAAAGAAGTAGTCGATTTTTTTACTGCAACATTATTTGATCTGCTGAAAGTCGATGTTATTTTTATTCTCGAAGTGACTGGAAATAACGAACTTAAAATGATTGCAAGAGTGGAAGAGAATAAGCAAATGCCATTACGGACATGGAGACTAAAGGAAAATGAAGGAATATGCGGGAACGTATTAGCGTCGAAAGAAATGGTTATTTATCATAAGAAAACGGACTGGCAGCCTATTAATAAAGGCTATACCCCAATCTCAGCTGATATGGAAAGTGTATTATGTATGCCTTTAGTAAAAAACAGCCAGGTAATTGGTACTTTATTATTAGGAAGCAAAAAGAAAAAAGCATTTGCTCATGTAAGATTAATGATTCTAGATCTACTTTGCACTCAGTTTGCCGTAGCTTTTGAAAACGCGAAATTTTTTGAAAAAACGAAAGAACACAGTGAACGCTGTGCACTGACGAAATTGTATAACTACCGTTTTTTTGATCAGATTTTAGCAGAAAAATTTATAGAACTGAATAAGCAGCAAATTAATAATATCGGGTTGATCATGTTAGATATTGACTATTTTAAATCGGTTAACGATACATACGGACACCAAGCTGGGAACGAAATATTAATAGAGTTTTCTGAGAGGCTTCAAAATATAATCGGAGAAAATGGAATTGTTGCTAGATATGACGGGGAAGAATTTATTGTTTTATTAACCAATACAGACGCAAAAGATGCATGGAATTTAGCAGAATTTATTAGAAAAAGTATTGAAGCAAGGTCGTTTACAATAAAACAGAATATGCACGAAAAGCAAAAACAGGTCCACATAACAGCGTCATTAGGACTTGCCATTGCCCCACACGATGCAGATGAGCCATTAGCATTAATTAGACACGCAGACAGAGCCCTTTATGTAGGCGCAAAACGAGAAGGTAGAAATCGGGTTGCGAGTTATATACGGTAAGTAAAATTTTGAACTTCGATATGTGAAGTTCTTTTTTTATGAGGTCTTTAGATTCATAATAAGAGCAGAAAAAACTATCATAGTAAAAAAGTGCTTGATATAATGAAGTTGATAGCAGATTATTTAGGGGATTTGTAATGTAATTGGAGTGAACACAATGAGGAAAAATTCTTTTTCTAGTAAATATATCGTGTTTTTTGTGTTATTAATGGTAATGGTCCCGACGACTACTAGTGCAGCAGCAACTGCTCTTGCTGTAAGTTTTACGGTGACGCCGGCTCAAAGCGTGATTGTTAAACCAAGCGGTTCAACAGACGAGACAAATTATTTTAATGTGAATTATTCCTTAAAACCTACAAATCTTGTAAATGATAAAGAAAGCGGACAGTTGAAGAACTTAGTAATTGAACAGCAGCTTCCGAACGGTGTAAGATTCGCGGGAAATACTTCCAATGCTGTCGAGGAGAAGAGAGACGGTAAATATTATGTGATTATTACACCGCCGAATAATACAATCAATTATGCAAATGGAAGGTTTTCAACTAATGATGTTCCTGTGAAAGTGCCATTGAAAGTCGAGTATGCTGTTTATAATGTAACCATGCCAAGAGCAGAATTAAAGTATACAGATTCACGTTTTCCAGGAACCAATACAACAAGTATACCTGCTTCGACTCAGGCTATAAATATGACTGTTCAATTAAAAGAAGCACAAGTGAATAAATATATAGGTGACTCAACAGGGATGATAGAGAACCGAGATCAAGCAACCAATAAAAAACTTGCGAGTACGGCATTTCCCAATGATTATGGTCTCTCTAATAAAGCTATTAAGGACATGATATTTAAAGAAGGTTCTCACAATCAGGCAATTGAGATACTAATCTTCCTATACGGAATCACCCTTGGCTCTTTCTACAACGTAGTCGGGCTGAGGGTGCCTAATAAGCAATCGATTATAAGGCCTAGATCTCATTGTACAAGCTGTGGGCATACATTGTCGCTGGCAGAATTGATACCAGTTTTAAGCTATATGTTATTAAGGGGGAAATGCAGGTGCTGCAAGGCATCTGTTTCCCCTTTATATCCTATATTCGAGCTTTTGACAGGTGTTCTGTTTGTGTTATGTCCTCTTATTCTCGGCTGGAGATCTGAGCTGTTTGTTGCATGGACACTTATTTCATTATTTATGATTATTACGGTTTCCGATATCACTTATATGATTATCCCTAATAAAGTATTGTTGTTTTTTTCTGGTTTATTGCTTGTGGAAAGAATCTTCATTCCGTTAACCCCGTGGTGGGATTCTTTATTAGGTGCAGCTGTCGGATTTACCCTATTATTGCTTATAGCCATTGTTAGTAAAGGCGGAATGGGCGGCGGTGACATAAAACTATTTGCCGTAATTGGTTTTGCGGTTGGTACAAAGCTTGTGTTAACGGCGTTTTTCTTATCGACATTATTTGGAGCTATTGGTGGACTGATTGGCATGCTGTTTGGAAAAGTGAATAAAAGAAAGCCAATTCCATTTGGTCCTTTTATTGTAATCGGAACATTGGTAAGTTATTTTTATGGCAATGATTTGATAGATTGGTATATGCAATTCTTTTATTGATAATGAACGAGTATTGATCATGGCATTATTTAGCTTTGGAAAAAACAAAGTCATCAACTTAATCATTAAGGACCATGTCATTCGTTTTGTCGAACTTAAACATACAGAAGATCTTCTCGTGCAAAACTGGGGAGAACGCTACCTTTCTGTTGGATTGATTCATGAAAGCACGATTCAAGATGTAGAGACGTTGTCGATGATATTGGATGAATGTATCCAAGATTGCGAAAAAGCAAGTGCGTTTTCTTGTTCCTGATTCTTCCGTCGTCATCGAAAGATGCCAATTCCTGATGATGTAAGCGTCGATGAAATAAAAGGGTATTTGTATATGGAATTCGGCACATCAATCCATGTACCTTTTGAAGACCCTGTCTTTGATTATTATTTATTACAAGAACGGGAGCATAATAAACAGCAAATTTTATTATTTGCAGCACCTGAACATGCGGTTTCAAGCTATACGGACTTGGTAGAAGAGGCAAAAGCTAGTACCGGTTTCTGCGGATATTTCTGCCCTTGCTTTATATCGTTAATATGTAAAAACAGCTATGTAGTCATTCAAAATAATACAGCGACTGCTGTGTGTGTAAAAGGGGTTAAAAGGAATTTGTGCACAAAAGAAGAAGTTGAAACTCCGATTGAATACAGCGACTTGAAACCAAGTCTAATTGTGAAGAAAGCTAACTAAATTTGACGAAATACTTTTATAACAAGACGACAAAAGTCTTGTTATTTTTTTTTGCTAGTATGATAGGATGGGACAAAACTAGTGAAAATGGGGGTAGGAAGAGTGAACGAAAACTCAGGAAGCCGTAGCAAAACGATTACGATCAAAATCAACGGTAAAGAACGTTCATTCCAAAGGAAAGACAAGGAAGAAAATTCAACCTCTTTTGTTGAAGCAAAAAAAGATAGTCAGGATAAAAACTTTACAGAAGAAATTGCTGCCGGAAGTGAGACAATCGGAGAAGAAAGTTTTGATTGGATTCTTCCAAATGATGAACCAGTAGAAGAAATAACAGAGTTGCCAATTCCTGAACAAGAAACAAAAAAGAAGGCAAGTTTTTTTGATAGAAACAAGAGAAATACGAATAAAAAAACTTTGCCAAAAGGAATGGTTCAATCGATCTTTTTTACGGTGCTGTTTGCTGTTATTTTAGGGACAGGCTTTGGATTTATTTTATTAAATATCGTCAGCAGCGATCAGAAGGCCTCTGCCCCAACAACCTCAGCTGCCCTTCAGACGAACACAACAGATAAAATAGGCACAACAACTAGGACTACGGTGGCAGTAAAAAAAGAAATTTCTACTTATATGGTCCAGCATATCATTTTATCAAAAGCAGAGGCAGTCAACCAGGAACAATCGCAATTGTTAAAAAAAGGATATGTTAGCCAGAGAATCGACATAGACGGAAAGATGATTATTTATTTAGCGGCAGCAAGCAATATAGATGATGCAAAAAAAATGCAAAAAGAGATACAGGAAAATAATGTCGCTGCTTTTGCAAAAGAAATAACATTTAGCGGCGGGAAAGTAAATGACATTAGCAAAAATGAAAAAAGCTTTATTGAACGCTCTCCAGATATATATGCTGTGCTGACAAGTGCTGTTACAGCTGCTCAATTTGATCAATCGATTCCAAACGATGTCAAAGAAGAACTTAAAAAACAACAAGCATCATTAAATCAATTAAAAGTAAAAGAATTTAAACATCAACAAATAAAATCGATGGCAGCAGAATTATCGACAAGCTTAGCAAATGCAATGTCCTTGTCAGGAAACAGTTCTAAAGAAGAATTACAATCCATTCAAAAAAGTTTATTGGCGTTTTTAGGAGAGTATTCGACACTTTAAAAAAAAATACAACAATTACCTGGGAAATAATATAAAGTTCTTCGGAGAGCGCCAGTCGTTTCTCCTTTTTTGTCGGAAATTTTTGATAAATTTCGACAAGATTACATATCATCTACTATTTCATAAAAAATTTAGGTTCTAAATTGTCTATTAAGACATTCTTTGATACGATTAACTTGTATCTCCCAAATATTATTGAAACTAGGCAGGTGGAAAAAATTGAAGCAAACGCAAACCCTCATATTAGCCTCATCTTCTCCTCGACGAAAAGAACTCCTTGAAGATCTTCGTTTATCTTTTGAAGTTTCCAGTAGTGATGTGGATGAAAGTTTTGATCATGCACTCTCACCAGAAGAAGTTGTCATGGATTTGGCAAAAAGAAAAGCAGAAGCTATATCTAGCAATAAAAATAATACTTTTATTATTGGTGCTGACACGATTGTATTTTATGATGGAAATATATTAGGAAAACCGAAAACACGTGAACAAGCCTTTTCCATGTTAAAACAGCTGTCAGGAAAGACTCATTCTGTTTTTACTGGTGTGGCGATTGTTGCTAATGGAAGCAGTTCACAATTTTACGAAAAAACAAATGTATTATTTTGGGAATTGTCAGATGAAGAAATACACCGTTATCTAGACACCGGGGAGCCATTTGATAAAGCGGGAGCGTATGGAATTCAAGGAGTTGGCAGAATTCTGGTGAAAAAAATAACAGGAGACTATTTTACAGTAGTAGGACTTCCGGTTTCCCGATTGATGCGAGAATTAAAAGCTGTTGGATTTTCCAGCCCTTTCTAACATTTATCATCTCCCCCATCTATTATTCATGAGATAGTAGAAAGAGAGGGATAAAAGAGTAAATGGATTCTTTATTGATTCGTGACTTTCCTGATGATGAACGACCGAGAGAACGTTTTATGAAGCAAGGACCTGAAAGCTTATCGAATCATGAGCTAATCGCACTCCTTATACAGACAGGTTCTAAAAATGAATCTGTATTAACATTAGCAAATAGATTGCTAGTCCATTTTGATGGACTGCGTTTGCTAAAAGATGCTAGCCTTGATGAATTAATGACGTTAAAAGGAATTGGAACTGCTAAAGCCATTCAGCTTTTAGCAGCAATAGAATTAGGAAGAAGAGTATCGAATTTAGCATACAGCGATCGTTATTGTATTCGTTCACCAGAGGATGCAGCAAAATACATGATGAATGAAATGCGTTTTCTGACGCAAGAACATTTTGTATGCTTATACTTAAATACAAAAAATCAAGTCATGCATAAACAAACAGTCTTTATTGGCAGTTTAAATGCATCGATTGTACATCCGAGGGAGGTGTTTAAGGAGGCTTTTAGACGCTCTGCTGCTTCTATTATTTGTCTGCATAATCATCCGTCCGGTGACCCAACTCCAAGCAGGGAAGATATTGAGGTGACAAAAAGATTAGTGGAATGCGGAAAAATTATTGGGATAGATTTATTAGACCATGTGATTATTGGCGAAAATAAATTTGTCAGTTTAAAGGAAAAAGGATATGTATGATACTGTTCATTTTTCTTGTTATAGGATATAATAATGTTTATGATTTTTTGACTGAAAATGTCTTTTTATGACAAAAAAACACACATATATTGAGATATGAGGGAAAATCTATCTGCTAGTAAATAATAGCATTTAGTTTCAAGAAAGGGAGATACAACGATGTTTGGAATTGGAACAAGAGATCTTGGAATTGATTTAGGAACTGCAAATACATTAGTTTATGTAAAAGGAAAAGGAATTGTCGTAAGAGAACCTTCCGTTGTAGCCTTTCAGACAGATACAAAAAGTATTGTCGCTGTTGGAAATGATGCAAAAAATATGATTGGAAGAACTCCTGGAAACGTGGTTGCGCTTCGTCCGATGAAAGATGGAGTAATTGCAGATTATGAGACAACTGCAACGATGATGAAATATTACATTAAACAAGCAATGAAAAATAAAAGCTATTTTTCTGGGAAGCCATATGTAATGGTTTGTGTACCATCCGGAATAACAGCGGTAGAAGAAAGAGCGGTTATTGATGCTACCCGTCAAGCAGGAGCTCGTGATGCCTATACGATTGAAGAACCGTTTGCAGCAGCAATTGGAGCAAATCTTCCTGTATGGGAACCAACTGGAAGTATGGTCGTTGATATTGGTGGAGGTACAACAGAGGTTGCCATCATTTCATTAGGCGGGATTGTCACAAGCCAGTCCATCCGAATTGCTGGTGATGAAATGGATGATGCAATTGTCAATTATATTCGCAAAACGTATAATTTGATGATTGGTGAACGTACATCAGAAAGCATTAAAATGGAAATTGGATCTGCAGGAAATCCCGAAGAAATTGAAAACATGGATATCCGCGGCAGAGATTTATTAACAGGTCTTCCAAAAACGATCACTATCAGTGCAGATGAAATTGCGAAAGCATTAAAAGATACAGTTACTGCGATTGTAGACGCTGTGAAAGTAACGCTTGAAAAAACACCACCAGAATTAGCGGCAGATATTATGGATAGAGGAATTGTATTAACTGGCGGTGGTGCTTTGCTTCGCAATCTTGATAAAATTATTAGTGAAGAAACGAAAATGCCTGTATTAATTGCGGAAGATCCGTTAGACTGTGTGGCAATTGGCACAGGAAAAGCACTAGACCATATTCATCTATTCAAAAATAAGGCAAGAGATTCACGATAATATTGTTAGGTAGATTGAGGGGTAAAGAAGTATGCCACAGTTTTTTATGAATAAAAGATTGATTATTTTGCTCGTCAGTATTATTATTCTCGTGGCATTAATAGGGTTTTCGATTAAAAGCCGTGATAAGCTTACCTGGCCGGAGCAATTCATTAAAGATACAACCGGCTGGGTGCAAACCCTAGTATCAAGACCTACACATTATGTTGCAGGCCTTATTGAAAATGTCCGTGATTTGCAAAATACATATGAAGAAAATAAAGTGTTAAAGTCTAAAGTGCAAAACTTAGGAATGCTTGAAGCGCAAGTGCAAGACTTGCAAAAAGAAAATGACAAGCTAAACGCAATACTAAAAGAAAAAGAAAGTTTAAGTGATTACGAATTGATGAAAGCGACCGTTATTAGAAGGAATCCTGATGGCTGGAATGAGCTGTTAACCATTAATAAAGGGACAAGCAACGGAGTAGAAAAAAATATGCCTATTATTACTGCTGAAGGATTAATTGGAAAAGTGAAATCTGTCAGTTCTGGTACGGCAACTGTTCAGCTGCTAAATTCGGAAGATCCGACAAATCGCATCTCTGCAGTCATTCAAGAAGATAAAAAGAAAAAATTGAGCAGTATTTTTGGATTGATTGTAGATTATGATAAAGAGTCTAAACAGCTTATCATGCAATGGACAGAAGAGCCGAATAAAGCAAAGGTAGGTAAAGGTCAATTGGTTACTACTTCCGGACTGGGTGGAGTGTTTCCAAAAGGTCTGCTGATAGGAAAAGTAGTAAAGGTTGAACCGGATGAAGATGGATTAACGAAAAAAGCCTATTTAGAACCAGCTGCTGATTTTTATGATATTGAGCATCTTATGATTGTGAAAAGACTAATGCAGCAGGTGAAGGAAGAGGACGGTTTATGAGAAAGTATGTAGTAGGTGGCTTATTAGCATTAATGTTCATATTAGAAAGCATTTTTGTAGAGCTGCTTCCAGCAGAGCTTTTTCATAGTAATCGAATATTAATTCCACATTTTCTTATTTTAACAATCCTGTTTCTTTCCATATACGGCAGTCGGAATATCGGGATTGTTTATGCATTTGCTTTTGGGTTATTATTTGATATTGTATATACAGAAATTTTAGGCATTTATTTTTTTATCTTTCCTTTTATTGTATATGTTTGCAGTAAAATCATGAAGGTTTTTCATCCTAATATTGTAGTGGTTTCTGTCGTATCATTGATTGGAATGAGCTTATTAGAAATAGTCGTGTATGAGATGATTTTGATTATTCATCGTACAAGCATGGATTTTAATAGTTTTATTCATTTGCGTCTGATCCCAACATTAATATTGAATACTGCTTTTCTTATTATTGTAGCTCACCCTATTAAACGTTGTTTTGAAAAATATGCTGCTGAAAGAAGAGAGTAGCAGCAAACTGCTAGGAAAATAGTATAGGTGCATAAAAATGTGGCAACAAATAACCCTTTCATTTAAGGTGGCGTGAACGAAGCTAAACCTTTTCACTTTCTAGGAAAACAGAAAGAAAAAGCAACTTAATGATACGGATGCTGTTCCAATATGTGCAGCTCCGTCCCCTTTTCCACAGAAAAGGGGTTTTCTAGTAAGATAAGAAAGTATAAAATTTCGAACGTAGTTTAGTGTCTAGCTCGGGCGCCTAGCCCCTGTGAAAGATAACCTCTTGCCTCTAAAAGTAAAAAACACTTTTTGAGTCAAGAGAACATTTTTCTTCGGGGCTGAGCAAGGCGCCTGCGCTTTTCTTATAACGTTTACATACGTAGAGTTAATTCAATGATTTAAAAAGTAAATGTCGTTTTATATAGAGAGGATTTTACAAAAGTTTTGTCGAATGTAATGATGAATCATTTTATATTTTTAATCATTGTGATTAATCAAATAATAGATGGATAAAAGATATATTTCAAACTTTATATTTGTTGTGAAAACACTTGTGTCATACAGCAGGTTTTAACGTTTGGAATAAGTACAACAAATAAAATATTTGAGAAATGCATTCCTTTTTCCTAGCAGAGGTGAACATCTTGAAATGAATAAAAAGCAGTTAGTAACAATTAAAGGAACAAAAAATGGCTTAAGTCTTCATCTGAATGATAATTGTTCATTTGAAGAACTGAAACAAGAGTTAGATGCAAAGCTGAGTGAAAGTTTAACTATTCAGGAGGATCGGCCAGATATTAAGGTAAATGTGGAACTCGGCAATAGATACTTATCTGAAGATCAACAAGAAGAAATTGCAACCGTCATACAAGCGAAAAAAAACCTTTCTGTTCATGCAATCAACAGCAATATTGTCACAAAGCAAGAGGCGGAAAAATGGGCAAGTGAAAAGGAACTAGTTTCTGTTACCAGCATTGTCCGTTCTGGTCAAATATTAGAGGTGCCAGGAGATTTATTATTAATTGGAGATGTTAATCCTGGCGGAAAGGTAATTGCTGGTGGAAATATATTTATTATGGGGCAGTTAAAAGGGATTGCTCATGCAGGCTACAATGGAAATGATCAAGCCATTGTTGCTGCTTCTGTAATGAGGCCTACTCAGCTGCGAATCAGCAGTTTAATTAATAGAGCACCAGATCATTATCCTGATGATGAGAAGCGTGAAATGGAATGTGCTTATGTCGATAATAGCGTGATTTTAATTGATAGATTACAAGTTTTGACACATTTAAGGCCAAATTTAACAAAATTGGAAGGGGGAATTTAGGATGGGAGAAGCAATCGTTGTAACATCTGGCAAAGGCGGAGTTGGCAAAACAACAACTACTGCAAATATTGGAACTGCACTTGCCTTACAAGGGAAAAAAGTATGTTTAATAGACACAGATATTGGTCTTAGAAATCTAGATGTCGTAATGGGACTTGAGAATAGAATTATTTACGACCTAGTAGATGTAGTTGAAGAACGATGCAAAATACATCAAGCCCTTGTAAAAGATAAACGTTTTGATGATCTATTATACTTATTGCCTGCAGCTCAAACGAGTGATAAAACAGCCGTTCATCCTACCCAAATGAAAGAATTGGTAATGAAATTAAAGCAGGACTATGATTATATTATTATTGATTGTCCTGCTGGGATTGAACAAGGATATAAAAATGCAGTGGCAGGTGCAGATAAAGCAATTGTAGTTACTACTCCGGAAGTATCTTCCGTAAGAGATGCTGACAGAGTAATCGGTTTATTGGAAAAAGAAGAAAATGTTGCCCCGCCTCTGCTTGTAATTAACCGTATTCGCAACCATATGGTGAAAAACGGAGATATGTTGGATATTGACGAAGTAACTACTCATTTGTCGATTGATTTATTAGGAATTGTTGCGGACGACGATGAAGTTATTCGCGCATCTAACAATGGAGAGCCAATTGCTCTTAATCCAAACAGCAAATCATCGATCGCATACCGAAATATTGCCCGCAGAATACTTGGAGAATCTGTTCCACTGCAGCATTTAGAAGAAGAATCTAAAGGCGTATTTGCGAAAATAAAAATGTTTTTTGGCGCGAAATAGTGAACGGATAGAAAAAACGGTTTCCTTTATGGAAATCGTTTTTTCTTTGCAAAAATTATTTCTTTACTAAAAATTCTATTTTTCTTACCAATTTGTCATACTCTTTCCACCACATTCATAAACTTGTACCAACCAAGAACGAACCGTAAGGGAGGGGTGTGTAATGAGTTCTAGAATAGATGATATTCGGAAAAGAATTGAAAAAAGGAAACGAGAACAATCCAGAATGGAAAAAAATGTGGATAGTCGAATAGTATGGACGGATGAAGACAATTCCTCTTTTCCTCGTAATAATGAGCCGTATGATGATGACAGGCATCATGTCCATCCGCTTTTTCGCAAAGAATTATTTCTTTTGAAAATTTTAGGTGCAGCCATCCTATTTTTGGCTGTTGCTATCATCACAAAACAACAGTCTGAGACATTTGCTCCCGCTGAAAACGCAATCAGGCAAGCGATGAATCAAGAATTTAACTTTGCAGGCGTTTCTAAATGGTATGAAAACCAATTTGGCAAACCGCTTGCTTTTTTACCGAGTGATATGGATGGAAAATCCAATAACGAAACGAATCACTTACAACAATACGCTCTTTCTGCTTCTGGAAAAATATTAGAAGACTTTAAAGAAAATGGACAAAGGGTTGCGATTGAAACAGGAAGTGATACAACTGTTCAGGCAATGAATGAAGGAACGGTTGTTTTTGCAGGTGAGAAAGAAGGATTTGGAAACACCGTGGTTATTCAGCATAGTGATAAAAGTGAATCTTGGTATGGAAATTTAAAAGAGATAGATGTAAAAATATACGATACGTTAAAACAAGGTGACAAAGTGGGAGTTGCGTCCAGTTATGAACATAATGATTCGTTGGGATTATTCTACTTTGCCATAAAAAAAGGCAATGATTTTATCGATCCAATTCAGGTGATTGATTTTGAATAAATATGTTCGTGTTTTTCGATATTTATATATCCATCCATTATTATGGGTTGTCATTGCGATTGGGGTCATGACTGCTCATTTTTATGAATTATGTTTACTTTTATTGATTATTACGATACATGAATTAGGACATGGAATGGCAGCATCCTTTTTTTCTTGGAGGATCAAACGGATTGCTTTATTGCCATTCGGTGGTGTTGCAGAGATGGATGAACACGGAAACCGCCCTCTTAAAGAAGAAGCGATTGTGCTGATCGCAGGTCCGTTGCAGCATATTTGGATGTTTGCTGTTGCTTATTTGCTTCATATAAATGGATTTCTTTCTCTTTCTCTTTATGAAGCATTTTGGCAATATAACACGATGATTCTACTGTTCAATTTGCTACCTATATGGCCGTTGGACGGTGGGAAATTCGTTTTTCTTTATTTATCATTAAAAAAATCCTTTCCAGTTGCTCAAAAATTATCTTTAGTCTTCTCGTTAATTTGCGTTTGTTTATTTATTCTCCTAGTAGTGAGTATAATGCCAACGAATCTAAATGCATGGATCATTATATGTTTTTTAGCTTTTTCCCTTTATTTTGAGTGGAAGCAAAGCAAATACATCTTTATCCGCTTTTTATTAGAACGATATTATGGCAATGCAATTGAGTTAAGGCAATTAAAACCGATTGAGGTAGATGAAGGGGAAAAGATTTTTCAAGTATTACAACATTTCCATCGAGGCTGCAAGCACCCGATTATTATTACTTCAAAAGAAAAAGACAAAAGAATGCTGGATGAAAATGAAGTGCTTCACGCCTATTTTACCGATAAATTAGTTTCGGTGAAGATAGGGGATTTAATATATCCAGTATAATTTTTTTTGGAAAAGTGTTGTTTGAAGAAAAATTCAATATATTTAAGATGATCCTAAAAGAAAGTTTCCCTTTTGATAAATTTATTATAATATCGTGTATGAAGATATTATCGTGGAAGATAAAGGGTGAACTAGTTGGATAAAGTACTAATTAATGTAAAAACAACAGAAAAACGTTTTGTTTATATAAAAGAAAATAGGCTGGAGCGGTTGTATGTTCAGCAGCCGCAGCAAGTATCATCGGTTGGCAATATTTATTTAGGACAAGTGACTAAAGTAGTTCCGGGCATGAATGCTGCTTTTGTAGAAATTGGCGAAGGAAAAGGCGGCTATTTATCGAAAGAAAAAATTGCCTCCTATGCTTGCGATAACCGGAATATAGAACAGAAGAAAAATATCAGCATTTCTTCCTTCGTTAAGCAGGGAGAACGTGTGCTAGTACAAGTTGTAAAAGATGCTTCTGGTACTAAGGGACCGAAACTAACAGGTATTTTGGAGTTTTCTGGGGAAAATATCGTGTATATGCCCTTTGGCAGATATACGGCTGTTAGTAAAAAAATAGGCGATGCAGAAAAAACTCGTTTTTTACGTGGATTAGGAAATGAGATGACGACAGAAAATGAAGGTATTATTTTTCGAACATCTGCAGCAAACTTAACAAAAGAACAATTGACTTTAGAACTTGATCATTTGCGAGAACAGTTCCAGGAAGTTGCAAATAAAGCGGCCATGCTAAAAAAGGTCACCGTATTAAAAGAAAAGGACGATTTTGAAAAAGAATTAATCAATGTGTTAGACCAACTGCAAGATGCAGAAGTAATGGTAGATGACTTAGAAGATACAAAAAAATGGGCTCGAAAATATCCTAACTTAATAGTCCAATTTTATCAGCATAATAAAGATATGTTTTCTTATTATGGTATTGAAAAAGAAATCGATAAAGCGTTAAAAAGGATTGTGTGGTTAGAGAACGGTGCTTATATCATTATAGATGAAACAGAAGCGTTAACGATGATTGATGTGAATACAGGTAAATTTTCTGGGAAAAATCGGTTGGAAGATACCGTTTTTCAAACAAATAAACTTGCTGCTAAGGAAGTGGCAAGACAGTTGAAAATCCGCGATATATCAGGGATTGTTTTAGTCGATTTTATTGATATGACAGCGTTTAATCAAAAGCAAATTCAAGAGGAAATGATAAACGCTTTACAACAGGATAGCAGGCAGACAAAAGTGCTTGGGTTTACGTCGCTTGGCATTCTGCAATTAACGAGAAAGAAAACAGTAAAGGCTTTAAAAGAGGTGCTGCATACAAAATGCACCGTATGTGATGGGACAGGTTTTGTATTAAGCCCAGAAAGTGTGGCGTTTCAATTAGAAAGAGAACTCTGGGAGTATCGGTACACAGATTGTGAACGGATTTTAATTGAAGCCACCGCTGATGTGATCCAAGTATTTTCTGGTCCAAAAGACATCCATAAGTCAAGGTTAGAAGAAATCTTAGGCATCAAGCTGGAATTTCAATCCTCCAGCATGGCTAAACCGCATTATTCGATTATCTATACAGGTTAAGAGTGTGGAAAATCATGATAGGTTCTTGTTGACAGTAGGAAAGAATCATGATAGTATTTTACTGTTGTTTGTAGCACCCGTGCTCTACAACCGCTCAGAACAGGTAGATAAGTTTTTGCTGGTTGCAAAACGCCTGTGATTGGCGAGTCTTAGTCTAACAAGGAGGTGCAGTTTAATGTACGCAATTATTGAAACTGGCGGTAAGCAAATTAAAGTTGAAGAAGGTCAAGCTATCTACATTGAGAAATTAAATGCAGAAGCAGGCGAGACTGTTACTTTTGACAAAGTTCTTTTCGTTGGCGGAGAAAATGTAAAAGTAGGAAGCCCAGTTGTTGATGGAGCTACTGTTACAGCTAAAGTTGAAAAACAAGGCCGTCAAAAGAAAATCATCGTTTTCAAATATAAAGCGAAGAAAAATTACCGTAAAAAACAAGGTCATCGTCAACCGTACACAAAAGTTGTTATTGAAAAAATCAACGCGTAAGGTTGTTTTTGGATGATCGATATTACGATTAACAAAACAGATTGTGGTCTTATTGATTCGTTTACAATTAGCGGTCATGCTTTATTTGCAAATAAAGGGAAAGATATTGTTTGTGCAGGAGTTTCAGCTGTTTCGATTGGAACCATTAATGCTGTTATTGCCCTTACTGGTATTACCCCTATTATTAAGCAAGGAAAAGATGGTGGATTTTTAAGCTGCACGATTCCAACAGAAATAGCGGATGAGAGCAGACAAAAAATACAGCTTCTTTTAGAAGGGATGATTGTTTCATTCGAAACGATTGAAAGGGACTATGGAAAATACGTAGCTATCACTTATAATTAAATAGGAGGTGGAACGAATGTTAAGATTAGATCTTCAGTTTTTTGCATCGAAAAAAGGGGTAGGTTCTACAAAGAACGGACGCGACTCTATTTCAAAACGTTTAGGTGCTAAACGTGCAGATGGTCAATTAGTAACTGGTGGAAGTATTCTTTACCGTCAACGCGGTACAAAAATCTATCCAGGAGTAAACGTTGGTCGTGGTGGCGATGATACACTATACGCAAAAGTTGACGGAATCGTTAAATTTGAGCGTCTTGGTCGTGATCGCAAACAAGTTAGCGTATACCCAGCAGCACAAGAAGCTTAAGCTTTTATGATAGGCTGACTCATACTTTGAGTCAGCCTATCAATTTGTATAGAGCAAAATAATTGTTTGTCCTTCAACTCTTAGACAGCAAGTAAGCTAAGCTTCTTTCTGTCTAAGAGTTGAATTTTCTATTAAAGGATGTTCAAAAAGGCACCAAACTAAAACTGTGAAACTCTTCGTTGGCTTGCTTCTAATTTGTTACCTTTTTGAACACACATTATTATGCTGGGTGGAATTTTTCATTTTTTCGTATATAATTTTTACTCCAGGTTTACTTTTTTGTTATACTAATTTCAAGCCGTCTTCTGACACTTAATAATCGTGTAGGAGTACAGAAATGAATAAAGACTGGAATACAATAGATTTCTTAAGACATGTACGTCATGATTGGTTAAATAAGATACAATTAATAAAGGGTAATTTGGCATTAAATAAAGAGGAACGTGTGAAGGAAATTATTGAAATGATTATAATGGAAGCGAAGCATGAGGCAAAGCTTTCTAATTTACATATGCCTCAGTTTGCATTATTGCTGTTAACATGTAATTGGGAAAATAATTGCTTTCAATTAGAATATGAAGTATTAAATGAAGAAAAGTGTCTATTTATAGAAGATGCAGCACTTACGGATTGGACTGTTACATTTTTTGAAGTGTTAAATTCTTGTATTAAAACATACGCAGAAAATCATTTGTCTGTATCGATTGATCCTCAATCGAAAGGCGTTAGTTTGTATTTTGATTTTAGCGGAATAATAGAAGATAAAGTATCTATCGAGCATTTTTTAAAATCAAAAACTTCTGATACTATAAAAGTAACGCTTTATGAGTTAACAGAAGAAGAGTTAACTCTAGAATTATTCGTATACTCAAATCACACGAAATAAGTTGAAGAATATGCATTTCTATAGCTTGGATCGTTTTCGGAAAACAAGAATGTTTTCGACGTTTACAGGAGGAAAAAAGATATGTTTGTCGATCAGGTCAAGATTTATGTAAAAGGTGGAGACGGTGGCAATGGAATGGTTGCTTTCCGTAGAGAAAAATATGTACCAAAGGGTGGTCCCGCTGGAGGCGATGGCGGAAAAGGTGCGAATGTAGTATTTGAAGTGGAAGAAGGGTTACGTACATTAATGGATTTCCGCTATCAACGACATTTTAAGGCGCCTCGTGGGGAGCACGGAATGTCAAAAAATCAACATGGAAAAAATTCGAAAGATATGATCGTGAAAGTACCACCTGGAACGATTGTGTCTGATGCCGAAACGAAGGAAGTTATTGCAGATTTGACTGAGCACGGTCAACAAGCAGTTATAGCCCGAGGCGGAAGAGGAGGACGGGGAAATTCAAGATTTGCAAGTCCTTCTAATCCAGCTCCAGAACTTTCAGAAAATGGAGAGCCGGGACAAGAAAGAGAAGTCGTGCTTGAATTAAAAGTATTAGCGGATGTAGGGTTAGTTGGATTTCCGAGTGTTGGAAAGTCCACTTTGCTTTCTGTTGTATCTGCTGCCAAACCTAAAATTGCGGATTATCACTTTACAACGATTGCGCCAAATTTAGGAATGGTAGAAACAGAAGACGGCAGAAGTTTTGTGATGGCAGATTTGCCTGGGCTAATTGAAGGAGCCCATGCAGGTGTTGGTTTAGGACATCAATTTCTTCGTCATATTGAACGAACAAGAGTAATTGTTCATGTAGTGGACATGGCTGCAATTGAAGGAAGAGATCCTTATGAAGATTATGTAACCATTAATAAAGAGCTGCAAGAATACAATATGCGCCTATTAGAACGTCCACAAATCATTGTTGCAAACAAAATGGACATGCCGGATGCAGAAGAGAACTTGCAAACCTTTAAAGAGCAGTTAACAGAAGATTATCCTATTTTCCCTGTGTCTGCCCTTACTAGGTCTGGGTTAAGAGATCTTTTATTTGCTATTGCGGATAAATTAGAACATACTCCTGAATTCCCATTAGAAGAAGTGGAAGAAGAAGCAGGAATTCACCGCGTTCTTTATAAACATGAAGCAGACGAACGAGAATTTTATATTTCAAGAGATTCTGATGGAAGCTTTATTCTATCTGGTGATGGAATCGAGAAGCTCTTTAAGATGACGGATTTCTCTCGTGATGAATCTGTTCGCAGATTTGCCCGCCAAATGCGCGGTATGGGTGTCGATGAGGAGTTAAGACAACGTGGTGCAAAAGATGGAGATATTGTCAAGCTAATGGATTACGAATTCGAGTTTATCGATTAATGTGGATAATCCTTATGAGGTGAGGAAATGAAACAGTATAAATTCGATCAGAAATTTTTCCTTGTTCGAGAAGATGTGCTTCCAGAAGCAATGAAAAAAACACTTGATGCAAAAGAATTGCTGGAAAGAGGAAAGGCGGAATCTGTTGCTGATGCCGTGCAGCAGGTTGATTTAAGTAGAAGTGCTTTTTATAAATACAGAGACACCCTTTTCCCCTTTCATACCGTTGTAAAAGAACGTTTAATTACTTTGTTCTTTTTTATAGAAGATCGGTCAGGAACGCTTTCCAAATTGCTTGGTGTAGTTGCTTCTGGAGGATGTAATGTTTTAACGATTCATCAAACAATCCCTTTGCAAGGCAGGGCAAACGTAACGCTTTCTTTAAATACTGCTGATATGGAAATATCCATTAATGCATTATTGGAAAGACTGCGAGAGCTTGAGTTTGTAGAAAGAGTAGAAGTATTAAGCTCTGGGGCTTAATGTGTTTAACATAGAGAATGATAAAATAATGGAAGAGATTGATGAAGAAAAATGATCTACTAATTCTTCTGTTCGTTCATTCCTATTATTTTGTCAGTCTCTTTTTTATAAAAGGCTATGTTAAAGCTCATTGTTGATTTTGGCACTATGTTGATTTTCGTTCCAGGCGAGAGACAAATTTAACAGAGCCTTGAATAAAGCAATATATATGGTTGAAGCACTGAGCAGCCTGAATACACGTAGACTCCTGCGGGAAAAGCGAGAAAGACGAGACCCCACAGGAGCATAGCGACGAGGAGGCTCGGCACTCGTCCGCGGAAAGCGAAGTGTATTCAGGCTGCGGGTTAAATAACAACAATCTATACGAAAAAAGCCAAAGTAAAAAACACTTTTTGAGCCAAGAGAATATTTTTCTCCGGGGCTGAGCAAGGCGCTTGCGCTTTTCTTATAAGATTCAGAATATAAATAAGAGTGGAAATACGTGGAGGAGAGAAAAGTGAAAGTAGGTTATTTAGGACCAAAAGCAACCTTTACAAATATAGCAGTAAATAGTATGTTTCCAAACGAAGAAGCCATCCCTTATTTAACCATTCCAAATTGTTTTGATGCTGTCATGCAAAATAAGGTAGATGTTGCGTTCGTACCTATTGAAAATACACTAGAAGGTTCTGTTAATATTACATTAGATTATTTGATACATGAAGTGAATATCCCAATTAAAGGGGAAATAACCGTACCAATCAAACAGCAATTAATGGTTCATCCGATACATAAAGAGAATTGGAAGGAAATAGAGGTTGTTTATAGCCATTCCCATGCTATTGCACAATGTCATAAATTTCTTCATTCAGAATGGAATGGCATTCGATGTGAAAACACAACTTCTACTGCAGCTGCAGCGCAATTTATTAAAGAGCATCCTGAAATAAAAGGTGCTGCAATAGGAAATGAACTGACAGCAGAAGAATACGGATTAACGATAGTAAAAAGAAATATTCATGATTTTGATAATAATCATACTCGCTTCCTTATCCTTGCAAAAGAAGAGATAGAATTTTCCACTCCATATTGTTTACATAAAGGGGATAAAACAAGTTTAATGGTCACATTGCCATCTGACAGGTTTGGAGCTTTGCATCAAGTGCTATCTGCATTTGCTTGGAGAAAGCTTAATTTAGTAAAAATTGAGTCTAGACCAACGAAAACAGGACTGGGAAATTACTTTTTTATCATTGATCTTGATAGAAAAATGGATGATGTATTGATTCCTGGCGCTATTGGAGAACTAGAAGCAATTGGCAGCAAAGTTCAAATATTAGGAAGTTATCCTTTTTATACAATCAAGTAAAACAAAAGGTTAAGGCTATGATGCAGCCTTAACCTTTTATTGATCCTCCATTAAAAAATGTGCCGCTCGTAATGCTTCTTCTGCTTCATCCAAAGCTTCCATGGAAGAAGCAGTTATTGTATGTAGGTGAATGCCCTCTGTCAATTGGGATAAATAAGCAGCATTAGTATTCTTTATTTTTTTCATAAATTGCTTTACTTCTTTTCGGTTGGATACAAGAATGGAGGCTGTTAAATCACCATAAACAGGATGTTCAATTTTCACATCTTTTACGGTTACACCATTGTCGACTAATAAATTTAGCTCTTCTTCTGTTCTTTCCGGACCATGGTTGCATGCGACGATTTTTTCGTAAAGAGCAGGTTTGGATTGCTGCAAGTATAAATATCCTTGACTTGTAGCGATAATTGGTTCATTTTTTGCCTTGAGCAAAGTAATATCCCCTACAATAATTTGTCTGCTCACTTTTGTACGATTAGCGAGTTCAGTACCTGTAAACGGTCGTGCATGATCTTGTAATAAAGAGAGAATATACGCTCTTCTTTCCTCACCGAAAAGTTTTTTTGAATCTGTCATACCATTTTCTCTCCTTTTTCAATTGATTATCTTAAAACATCTTTAAAAGCGAACATAAATGTATCAGAAGGAAAGTTAACGATCTTTATGTGCTCCCGATCCTTATTAATGAGTTAATCCTATAATAGGAAAATAAAAAACACTACTTGTACTATTTTATCAAAAGGTTTCATATTGTTGCTAATAAATTTAGGCTGTTTTCGTATAGATTGTTGCTTTTAAACTCGCAGCCTGAATACACTTCGCTTTCCGTGGACGAGCGTCGAGCCTCCTCGTCGCATGCGCTCTGCTTAAGTCTCGTCTTTCTCGCATTCCCACAGGAGTCTACGTGTATTCTGTCTGCTGAGGACTTCTTCTCCCATTTTTTCACGTAAAAAACAACAAATTTTGAGAAAACAGCCTAATTTTATATTCTAATAATAAGAAGGAGTTATCTCTTTATTTAATCCATGATAAAGGTCCTAAAATATGTGGAACATAATTTTTTGAAAAGCGGCATAGATTTTTGTGTAGAACAATAACAATTTTATCCTTACAACATAGACTATATGGACATATGCATAGGAGGGAATCTATAGTGAAGATCCATATCGTACAGAAGGGGGATACTCTTTGGGAAATCGCGAAAAAATATGGCGTGAACTTTGAAGAGTTAAAGATGTTAAATTCCCAGCTCAGTAATCCAGATATGATTATGCCCGGAATGAAGATTAAAGTTCCAACAACAGGAGGAAGTATAAAAAAAGAAGCTCCTATTACTGGAACAAAAAAAGAAATGCCAAAAGCAGAACATCCTTTTGTAAAAGAAAAACCGAAAACAATGCCAATTAAGGAAGAAATACCGAAAAAAGAAATGCCAATAAAAGAAGTACCAAAAAAAGAGATGCCAATTAAGGAGGTGCCAAAGGAGAAACCATTTACTCCAAAAATGCCAACACCTATTATTCCTGAAATCGATATTAATAATTATTATTCTATGAATATGACGAATGTGGATGTTGATGTAGTTGATATAGATATTGAAAAAACAATACCACAGCCCCCGCCAAAACCTATTGTAAAAAAAGAAGCACCAATTAAACAAGAGGTCTGTCCACCTATTATCCCATATCAACCAATTTGTGTATCACCGATGATGCCTGGATCTGGATTTCCACCAGGAGTTTGTCCTCCGGATCCATGTGCTGCAGAACAAATGCCAACACATTATGAAACACTGCCAGGTGTAGAACATACACACTATCAACATTGGAAAGATGAATCTTCTTCCTCTTCGCATATGCAGTATCACACACACCATAAAGGAGTAGAAGGTTATGCAATGCCAACCTATCATGAGACAGGTAATATACCAAAAGAATATTATCAGCAGCCATTAGTAGCATACGGGCAAATGCCTGCCGAACATGGTCATGTCCTTCCTAAACAGTATAAACAGGAGTCGTCTTCTGATTTTATGGGAAAAATGCATATGCAACCAACGCAAATGCCTTATAGCAGTCCTCCAGCAGCTGATGATTGTGGCTGTGGTGGCCCTTCCATGCCACAACTCGGGTATGCATCTCCTGAAGCAGGCTTTAGTCCGCAAATGGGAGCATATCCATATCCGGAAAGCTTTGGAGGGGGAATGCCACAGATGCAACCAGGAGTTAGTCCGCAAATGGGAGGCTATCCACAACCGGAAAGCTTTGGAGGGGGGATACCGCAGATGCAGCCAGGAGTTAGTCCGCAAATGGGAGGCTATCCACAACCAGAAAGCTTTGGAGGAGGAATGCCGCAGATGCAGCCGGGCTTTAGTCCGCAAATGGGAGGCTATCCACAACCAGAAAGCTTTGGAGGGGGAATGCCGCAGATGCAGCCAGGCTTTAGTCCGCAAATGGGAGGCTATCCACAACCGGAAAGCTTTGGAGGGGGAATGCCGCAGATGCAGCCAGGTTTTAGTCCGCGAATGGGAGGCTATCCATATCCAGAAAGCTTTGGAGGAGGAATTCCACAGATGCAGCCAGGTTTTAGACCAGATATGCTAGCAGCACCACCTTTCCCAGGCGTATACAATCCAATGGGGCCACATGCACCAATGATGCTGCAGAATCCATACCCACCAGGATCTGTTGGCAACACACCAACATCTGAATATGCAATAAATGATGACATTCAAAATGGTCATTTACAACCTGATTCTTTTGGCAATATAAATCAACAAGAAATGGCACCGCCTGTTTTTGGTCCGGGTGGAACTGCTCCAGTTTATATGCCTCCGTATCATGGTAATTTTGCACAGCCGCCATTAATAAATCCATATGGGGTAGATGCAAGAACTCCATTCGGAATGCCACAATACCATGACGATGAAAGCAGTGACTATGGAAATTAACAACAAAGGGGACGATTATTTCTTCTATCGTCTCCTCTCTTTATTACAAAAACAAATTCCCTATTCAATAAAGGAAATAGCAAGAATTAGAGACGATGTGTATTTAATCAAGACAGATCAAGTATTGTTTATATTAAAAGGGTATAGCAGCTATCAAAAACTCAAAATACAAGAAGCGTTTACACACTCCTTACATAAAGAAGGGTTTACACAAACGTACCGTTTTTATTTATTATCTGAAGAACCGCTCATATTGGATCGAATGCTGTTTGGTTGTATCGAATATATTCAGCCAAGTGATCAAACGTTTTCTTATCAAAGCAAAGTATACAGAAAGGAAGCTCTAGCATTATTAAATACGTATTACGAAACTACTGCAAAATTAGTCGATAGCTATAAGCATATTCTTCCGAAACACCAAATGATCGAAAAATGGATGGAAAGAAGTATTCAATTTAAACGAAATGTACCGATTATTCGTTATTTTTTAGACGAGCAAGTAATCAATACGATTGTTTATTGGGCAGATTGGTCATTAGCAACTTTAGAAACGGAAAAACATTTTTTTGAAAATGGGAAAAAGGTCATTTTACATGGTGATGTTGCTCACCATAATTTTTTGCGAGGGCAAAATGAATTATTATATTTAATTGATTTCGATTTAATAAGTATTGGACCTACAAGTGTCGATTATGTACAATTTGCGAACCGAATTTTACCAATAATTAATTGGTCTTTTTACCAATTAGAAAAAATGGCTGTATTTCAGCCATTGGTTAAAAATAAAGCTTTTTTAATTGCATTAGCTTATCCAACAGATTTATTTCGTGAATGGAATCGTTTAATAAGACAAAATAATTGTAAAGATAAATTTACACTACATCGTCTCGTTCAATTAACGTCAAATCAATTCACAAAAAGAAAAAAATTTATTCATAAGATAATGAAAATAATAGAAAAAATGGAATAATAATACTCTTGTGGACAACTGTTCCTCCCTATTCATTCGAAAAAAACAAAATATTGCGCATAGAAAGAGTAAATTTTCAAATAAATCACGTAGCTCCAGCTCCTTTTCCATAGGCTACCCTGAAATATGGCTTTGTTAAAAGGGGTTTTCCGAAGCTTATCGCTCGCTTTCCGCGGGGCGAGCGCCGAGCCTCCTCGTCGCTTTGCTCCTGCGGGGTCTCGCCTGTCTCGCTAATCCCGCAGGAGTCGAGCGAACGCTTCTCCAAACCAACATCATTTTTAGCTCTAACTCCTTATATCTTCAGCTGAATGAACACTACTTATTTTCATCCCCCATGGTGCGAATTTTATTAGCATGGGTGTCTCTGTTAAATTTCAGTGTTGATTTCCGCTCCAATCAACAATTAGCTGTAACACAGCATTTCCATAAAAGAAAAACTGCCTATACTTAACAGGATGAAAGTTTCCCTTTGTACAGAAAATAAAAAGGGCGAAATAAAGCCCTAAAAAATACAAAGGGGGACAAAGGTATTTTGAAAAATATAAAAAAGGCTGCTTCTATTCTTTTTGGTCTTTCGATTTGTTTAACTGGTTGTGGCATTCAGGATGAAGAGGCAAATAACAAAGAATTAAATAATGCAAAACCGCTCGGTTATTATTCAAATGAACATCATGAAGATACGAATGGTGGAAATGCCAGAGTGTTAGACGGAGAAGATAATGATGGACCACTCACCGAAATGATGGACCATACTTTCGGGGAAGAAGGACAACAGCGGGATCAAGTTGTTCGAAATGTAAACAATGACCGTTCCAAAAATCAGGATAACAATCGAATAAATCAAGATATCAACTATGACATAGACTTATCACAAAAAATTGATGCAGCTGCAGCGAAAGTGGAAAATGTACAAGATGTTAATACGTTTGTTTATGGAGATCAGGTGCTAATTGCGTTACAGGTAAATAACCGAAAAAATATGGATAGAACTGAAAGAAGAACGAAAGAGGAAATTAACCCATATATAAACAATAAAAATGTTTCCATTGTAACAGATCAAGGAATTTTTTCCGGGATTGAAGAAATTAATAAAAAAATTAGAGAAGGTCAGCCAGAAAAAACAATTTCTACTAACATCGAAGATATGTTGGAGAAAGTGGAAACAGATGTTAATAAATAATCATATGGGAGCGAAGTTCTGCTTCGCTCTCAGGCTGTTGAAAAATGTTGGCTTTCTTATTTCCTATCCTTATGATGCATGTTTTGTTCTTTATAAAGAAATAAAAGTTGTTTTTCTCTAATTAAATACTTTATAATAAAATGAATATTCGTTATAAAGAACAGTTTGTGGTGGAGGGGAAATCGTGAAGGTTTTAATAACTGGTGGTGCAAGCAGTTGTATTGGTCCTGAATTGATAAAGGGACTTGCAGAAAAACAAATAGAAGTAGTCGTAGTAGATGAGGTAAGCAGCAACAAAGTATCCTCTCTTTCTTCCATAGTAACGTATTATCAAACAGTGATCGATCAAGACTCTCTAATAAAAATTATCATGAAAGAACAAATTGAATATGTGATTCATTTAAAAACAAACCCTTTACTTGTTAACAGTGTAAAAGATTCTTTTTATGCTTCAGAAGAAAATATTACAGCAACTATCCATGTATTAGAGGCTTGTGCACAAACAAAAGTAAAAAAAATAATTTTCCCTTCCACTGTAGCTGTTTACGGAAAGTCTGATCAAGTGCTAGAAGAAACAGCATTGTTGCAGCCACATTTATTTGCAGGGCTATCAAAAAAAATCGAAGAACAATACATAATAAATTTTCATCGTTTATATGACTTATCCTATAGTATTTTACGATTTTCTACCATATACGGACCGTTATCTGCTTATCAGGGAGAGCCAGAAATTATTGCATCAGCTATTAATCAATATATGAATAAAGAAACACCGAGTATAAAATGGAAGGGAGAAAAGCAAACAGACTTTATTTATGAAAGAGATGCGGCTATGGCTATTTGTGCAAGTTTAGAAGGCGGGGATAATGAAATCATTAATATCGCATCAGGAAAATCTTCTTCCTTCTGTGAGGTGGCTGCAATTATTCAAAAAGAAAGCAATTTAATAGCTGCTCCGCTTTATCAACCTAAAAATCAACCTACTAATAGTCAAATTTCAATTAAAAAGGCACAATATCTTTTACACTGGCAGCCAAAAATGACGTTGGAGGATGGAATAAAAGAAATGATGGCGCATGCTAACAACACGTAAAGTTTGTGGCAGAATTCATTCGTATATTTTGTTGTATGCAAAGTTCATAAAATTTTAGAATGAAAAACAGTATTATGGTGAGAATAATAGCGAATGAAACAAAATGATTAGTAGCTTGAATTCAAAGAAACTAAGTTCATTTTGTCTTGAAAAGACGTAGTATTCGTTTTTTCCAGTAACTAAAGAGGTGGTTATTGATGAAAACCAGATTCCTTTTAATCTCAACTGTTTTTCTTTTCCTTTTATTAACTTCTTTTTTGACATTTGAAAATAAGCCAAGTTATGCGAACAAAATGCATGAAGGCGATGAGCATCCTACAAGAATAGATGTTGTGTTAAAAAGGATCTATTTGGATGGAGAAATAAGTGAAGAGTCTCTCGAGGAAACGGTTTGGTCTATGAAAGACTTCTTGTCAAAATATGATAAATGGCAGATAGAAAAGATGGGAAAGAACAAGCTCGTATTTACAAAGGAAGTAGATGATATTTCTCCATTATTAAAAACGAACGGTTATTTTGGTATTTCAGATGAAGGGATTCTTACTATTTATAATGGAAAACCTGAATACTCCCATATTATTCAATCTTTTTTTCAAATAGATTTAAAAAAATTAGAATCAAACGAGCAAAAAAATTTACAAAAAGGAATTCGGATTAAAACAAAAGACCAGTATGTAGAGGTGCTTGAAACCTTTAAGCAATACACAACAGACAATAAAGCAAATTAATGGACAATAGCTAATAAGAAAAATCGGGCGAGTTATTGCCCGGTTTTTCTTATTAAGACGAAATATTTTGAAAATCATCTTAGATGGCAGATTTTCTTTAATATATGATAAAATAAGCAATAGGTTTTAAAAGGGGAGCGAAAAAATTTTGTATGAATATATTAAAGGTAAGATAGATTATGTAGGACCAGAATACATAGTGCTTGAAAATAATGGGGTTGGCTATCAGATAAAAACGCCAAATCCTTTTTCCTTCTCTGCTTTAATTGGGCAAGACAATACGGTTTTTACCTATCATTATGTGAGAGAAGATATTATTAGTTTATATGGTTTTCGATCAAGAGAAGAAAAAACATTGTTTACGAAGCTGCTGAATGTATCTGGAATTGGTCCAAAAGGTGCGCTGGCGATATTGGCATCAGGTGAGCCAGGGCAAGTGATAACAGCAATTGAGAATGAAGATGAAGCATTTTTAGTGAAATTTCCTGGTGTCGGAAAAAAAACGGCACGACAAATGATTCTCGATTTAAAAGGAAAACTTCCAGATATTATGCCAGATTTCATTCCCAATCTCTTTACTGCAGAGATTGCTGCGAAAAAGCAAGAGGGCTCAGCAGCGTTGGAAGAAGCATTGTTGGCATTATCAGCACTTGGATATTCCGATAGAGAAATTAAAAGGATTACACCAAAGTTAAAGAACGAGCAGTTAACAACCGATCAATATATTAAATTGGCGCTGCAACTACTTTTAAAATAAATCGTAACTCACCCAAAAAAGATCTTATTTTAATTTTGATTTCTTTGAATGAGGGGGGAGAATGATATGGATGAGCGGATTATTTCAGGGGAAGCGGATGTACAAGATGTATCGTTTGAACAGAGCTTACGGCCAGTTCGTTTAAAAGAATATATTGGACAAGAAAAAGTGAAAAGCAATCTAGAAATCTTTATTAAAGCGGCAAGATTGCGAGAAGAGTCCTTGGATCATGTTCTTTTATATGGTCCCCCAGGCCTCGGAAAAACAACATTAGCTACTATCATTGCTAATGAAATGGGCGTAAATATACGGACGACGGCAGGACCAGCAATTGAACGTCCAGGCGATTTGGCTGCAATATTGACGGCATTAGAACCAGGAGATGTCCTTTTTATTGATGAAATTCACCGCTTGCCAAGATCAATTGAAGAAGTGCTTTACCCGGCAATGGAAGATTTTTGTTTAGATATCGTGATTGGCAAAGGAGCGGATGCACGATCTGTCCGCATTGATTTGCCTCCATTTACCCTTGTTGGCGCAACAACACGGGCTGGGTCTATTTCCGCTCCTTTAAGAGATCGTTTCGGTGTATTATGCAGATTAGAGTATTATAAGGAAGAGCAATTAAAAGATATTGTCGAGCGAACGGCAGAAGTGCTGCAAACGGAAATAAATGACGATGCAGCTTGGGAAATTGCCAGACGGTCAAGAGGGACACCGAGAATAGCCAATCGCTTGCTGCGCAGGGTGCGAGACTTCGCCCAAGTAAAAGGGGATGGAAGCATTACGAAAGATATTTCCCATTTATCTTTAGAGCTGTTGCAAGTAGACCGTTTAGGTTTGGATCATATTGACCATAAATTATTAATGGGGATGATTCATAAATTTAAAGGCGGTCCGGTTGGGCTGGAAACGATTGCTGCTACAATTGGAGAAGAAGCACATACAATTGAAGATGTGTATGAGCCTTATTTATTACAGATTGGCTTTATCCAAAGAACGCCAAGAGGAAGAGTAGTTACGCATCTCGTATATGAACATTTTCATATAAAAGATGAAACCGATTAAAAAGAAATGGCTGTTTTCTCAAAGTTTGTTGTTTTTTACATAAAACATTAGAAAAGTTTTTCTTAGCAGCCTGCATACACGTAGACTCCTGTGGGAATGCGAGAAAGACGAGACCCCGCAGGAGCGTATGCGACGAGGAGGCTCGACGCTCGCCCACGGAAAGCGAAGTGTATGCAGGCTGCGCGCTTAAAGCAACAATCTATACGAAAATAGCCAAAGAAATAAGAGAAAACAGGTGACAAGATTGAAAGTAGAATTATTTGATTTTTATCTGCCAGAAGAACTGATTGCCCAAACGCCTTTAGAGGATAGAACGAGCAGCAGACTAATGGTTGTTAATAAAACAACTGGCAGCCTAATCAATCGAAAATTTAAAGATATAATCGACTATATAAATCCGGGAGACTGTCTTGTTTTAAATGATACAAGAGTACTTCCAGCAAGACTATATGGGGAAAAAGAAGGAACTGGCGCTCATATTGAGGTTCTGCTATTAAAGCAGCAAGAAGGCGATCAATGGGAAACACTCGTGAAGCCAGCTAAACGGGTAAAAGCTGGTACGGTTATTTCCTTTGGGAATGGCAAATTAAAGGCGGTATGTGTAGAAGAATTAGAACATGGCGGCAGAATTCTTGATTTTCAATATGACGGCATCTTTTATGAAATATTAGATGAGCTGGGAGAAATGCCTCTTCCTCCGTATATTAAAGAAGTATTAGACGATCAAGACAGATATCAAACAGTCTATGCAAAAGAAAGGGGATCTGCTGCGGCTCCAACGGCAGGACTGCATTTTACAGAAGCGCTATTAGAGGAGTTAAAGGCAAAAGGTGTTCATATTGCTTTTATTACACTTCATGTTGGCTTAGGGACATTCCGGCCAGTAAGTGTTGATGATGTCGATGCCCATGAAATGCATGCGGAATTTTACCAGCTAACAGCGGGAACGGCAACGTTATTAAATAAAGTAAAAGCAGAAGGCGGCAGAATTATTTCTGTAGGCACGACGTCGACGAGAACACTAGAAACGATTGCATCAGCAAATGATGGCGTATTTGTAGAAAAAAGCGGGTGGACGAATATTTTTATTTATCCAGGCTATGAATTTAAAGGAATAGACGGGATGATTACGAACTTTCATCTTCCTAAATCTACGCTTATTATGCTCGTAAGTGCACTTTGCGGCAGGGAAAATATTTTACATGCCTACGAAACAGCTGTAAAAGAAAGATACCGTTTTTTCAGTTTTGGGGATGCGATGTTTATTCAATAGCTTGTATAATTAGGTAAGAAAATTA
This sequence comes from Niallia sp. 01092, assembly GCF_052318935.1. NCBI lineage: Bacteria > Bacillati > Bacillota > Bacilli > Caryophanales > Bacillaceae > Niallia > Niallia sp. 01092. The sequence goes on from NZ_JBQRKO010000005.1 coordinate 155,351, forward strand.
GAGATGATTAAAGGAGAAAACACATTGACAGCAATACGCTATGAATTAATTAAAACGTGTAAACAAACGGGAGCAAGATTAGGAATCGTCCATACTCCCCACGGATCTTTTGAAACACCTACGTTTATGCCAGTAGGAACATTGGCAACGGTAAAAACAATGGCTCCAGAAGATTTAAAAACAATGGGCGCCAATATTATTTTAAGTAATACGTACCATTTATGGCTGCGCCCAGGTCATGAAATCGTTAAAGAAGCTGGTGGTCTGCATAAATTTATGAACTGGGATAAAGCAATTTTAACAGATTCAGGCGGGTTCCAAGTATTCAGTTTAAGCGATTTTCGCAAAATTGAAGAAGAAGGTGTACACTTCCGCAACCACTTAAATGGAGACAAGTTATTCCTTTCTCCTGAAAAAGCGATGGAAATTCAAAATGCATTAGGCTCTGATATTATGATGGCATTTGATGAGTGCCCTCCGTATCCAGCTGAATATGATTATATGAAGAGATCAGTCGAAAGAACATCCAGATGGGCAGAGCGCTGTTTAAAGGCACATCAGAGATCGCAAGACCAAGGGTTGTTTGGCATTATTCAAGGCGGGGAATACGAAGAATTAAGAAAACAAAGTGCAAGAGATTTAGTTTCTTTAGACTTTCCTGGCTATGCTATTGGCGGGTTATCGGTTGGAGAACCAAAAGATGTGATGAACCGAGTATTAGAGTTTACGGCACCATTAATGCCAGATAATAAACCTCGCTATTTAATGGGAGTAGGCTCGCCGGATTCGTTAATTGACGGCGCTATTCGTGGAATTGATATGTTTGATTGTGTGCTTCCAACAAGAATTGCAAGAAATGGTACGGTGATGACAAGTGAAGGCCGGTTGGTTGTAAAAAATGCAAAATACGCAAGAGACTTTAGTCCATTAGACCCTAATTGTGACTGTTATACTTGTAAAAATTATAGTCGTGCATACATTCGTCACTTGATACGATGTGACGAAACATTCGGAATTCGACTTACATCTTACCATAATCTTTATTTTCTGTTAAACTTAATGGTGAATGTCCGACAAGCGATCCGCGAAGATCGACTAGGTGACTTCAAAGAAGAATTTTTTGAACGTTATGGATTTAATAAACCGAACGCTAAAAACTTCTAAATAGAAAACAAGTTGAAAGGAGGGGAAATAGATGCAACAACTTATTAGCATAGCTCCATTTATTGGAATCTTTGTCCTGTTTTACTTTTTGTTAATTCGTCCACAGCAAAAACGCCAAAAAGCGGTGAGACAAATGCAAAGTGAACTGAAAAAAGGGGACAAGGTGGTAACAATCGGAGGTCTTCATGGTATTGTAGATGCAATTAATGAAGGTACAGTTGTTATCAAATGCGGAGATGGCAGCCGTCTTACATACGATCGTAATGCTGTTCGTGATGTAACACCAGCTTCTAGTCCTGTATTAGATAAGGCTTAATAAAGCACAGAAAGCAGCAGGGACTCCTGCTGCTTTTCTTATATGGAACTGCTTTTTGAGAGGTTTACTCCTAAAATGCCGCCCATCATGCATATTAACGTATAGCATATATGATAGATGAACTGTTCTGCTGTAAATAGCTGATCTAGACCTAAATACGTGAATAAAAACACAATAACAGAATAGATTAATCCTGTTACCCCTCCAAGAAACCAGCCTTTCTGCTTTCCTTTCCCACCAGAAATAAATCCACCAGAAAATAAAGTAATAAATGAGACAGCAGTAATGATGTACTGGAGTGAAGATTCTTGCAGAGATGTAAATCTTAATAGTAAGGAAAATATGATACTGCTTGTAATTAACAGAATAAATATGGAAATCAGCCCATATAAAACGGCGCTTCCAACATGTTTACTTTCTTCGATTGTAACCCTCTCCCTTCCAAACTCTCTTTATGCATTCTAGTACAAGCATATTCACCATTTTGAAAAATAGAATCAAAAAATAATGGCTGTTTTCGTATAGATTGTTGCTTATAAACTCGCAGCCCGAATACACTTCGCTTTCCGGTGGGCGAGCGTCGAGCCTCCTCGTCGTATAAGCTCCTGTGGGGTCTCGTCTTTCTCGCATTCCCACAGGAGTCTACGTGTATTCAGTCTGCTGAGTACTTCTTCTCCCATTTTTTTTCGTAAAAAACAATAATCTTTGAGAAAACAGCCAAAATAATAAAGGAAGCTTTTGCTGAACAAGTATAGGGACTAGTCCACAGAATAGATGAATTAAGCAAAAAGGGGACCAATCCACGGGAATTTCTTTAAATCTTCTTTTTTTATTAAGTTAAAAATCAATAATAGAAATAAATAAATGATGCTTATGATGCAGGTAATTATGATTACTTTAACCGGCAAGGACATAATGGAAATCATGTTCGTTAACTTTGTCCCAATATAACCGGTAACAAAGATAATCAACATCATTTTTATGTAATCTCTCACATAGATGGAAAAGCTGATTGTTTTTATAATGGTTGCCAAATGAAGCATAGTCACAAGGACAAACCCAACAATTAAAGCAATGGCAACTCCGTATATTCCAAATTCAGGGCGGCTGGCTAAAAATAAAATTACAGCTGTCTTCACAGCAGCCCCGATAAAACTGTTGATCATAGCAGCACGGGCAAAATTAAGTGCTTGAAGTGTTGCCTGAAGAGGGCCTTGATAATAATTTAAAATAAAAAAAGGTGCCATTAGCTGAATAAAAGTTGTTCCTCTTGAACTATGATACATAACGGACATCAGTGGTTCTGCCAGCACAAACAAAACAACGACGGCAAGACCTCCTGTCATAAAAGTGAATAAAAGCGCCTTCTGCAATAAATAATCGATTTTTTCATATTGATTATTTGCTTTCGCTTCACTAATCGCAGGAACAAGGGAAGTGGAAAGCGATTGGGTAAAAAAAGACGGCAGCATTAATAAAGGAAGGGCGAACCCTGTTAAGACACCATATTGTTTTGTTGCATTAACCGCTGTTAAACCTGCTATTGATAAACTATGTGCCACAACAATGGGTTCTAAAAACCAGGCAATGCTTCCGATTAATCTGCTTCCAGTTGTCGGCAGAGCAACTTGCATCAATTCCTGAAAGGTCGATTTTCCGTTTACGACATACTGAAAAAATTTTTTCCGAAAAGGAAATGATTTTTTCCATTTAAAAGATGTTAATAAAAAAAGCAAGGAAGCTAGTTCCCCTAGCACAGATGCTAACATGGCGCCAGCAGCGGCGTATTCAATGCCAAACGGTAAAAATGCTTTTGTGAGAGCTGCTATAAGGGTAATGCGGATGACTTGTTCGATGACTTGTGATGTCGCAGCTGGCCGCATATTTTGGCGCCCTTGAAAATAGCCTCTTAGTATAGATGAAACAGCGATAATAGGTATAATTGGTGAAATTGCTATGAGCGGCTGCAATGTTCTAGGATCTGTAAATAAAGTATGTGATAAATAAGGGGCAAGCAAAAATAAAGCAGGTGTAAACAAAACAGTAAGAGCTAATGTAGTAGCTAATGATACAACTAATATGGATTTGACTTTTCGATTATTTCCTTCTGCCTCAGCCTCGGCAACATTTTTCGAGATTGCAACAGGCAGTCCAAATTGAGTGATGGTTACGACAAGGATAAGCGTAGGATATACCATCATATATAAGCCAACGCCATCTTCCCCGATAAATCTTGCAATCACGATGCGATTAATAAATCCTAGTACCCTTGTGATAAATCCTGCTACTAATAAAATCATGGTTCCTTTTAAAAACTTAGACATTTAATTCCCTGCCTTCTCAAATTGCGATTCATGCTATACAATTAACTATATGCAATAAAGTGGACAAAGCATGACAAGGAATGATGATTTTTTGTTGTTTGTCTTATAGAAAGAGTTGTTATAAGGGCAATGTATATGAATTGGAAAGTAATGAAAAAGTGAACGTGTTTGATCAGACTGATTAAATAAACAGAGGAGCTGTTGTAGTATGTCATCAGCGCATTTATATGATCATTATCGAAAAGAACTGCAACCTGTGTTAAAAAGTAAATTAGAAGAATTTCATTTACTAGGATATGAAACGATAACAGAAGATGAATTATGGTTTTACTTAACAAAGAAAAAGTGGAAAAAACCTTCCGATAGCGGCAGAATGTTTATTTTGGTACAGGATATATTACATGTGAAAATCGGAGAATTTATGAATTTTACTACTATTGAAGCATATAAGATGGAAGATTTCTTTTCTGTATTATCAGAAGAAGAGAAAAAAGAATTGCTAAAGTAAGTAGGTTATTTTCCTGTATATATAGGTAGTAAGACCTCCGTCAATAGAAGGGCCACTTTATGATATTTTTTTGAACAAATTGACAGCTATCTTAATCTGTTTCATAATGGGGGTATTCCATAAACAAAATAGTGATTGATTGAAAACTATATCTTGATTATGATTGACCCGACAATAGCTGCTTAACTTCAAGTTTACATTTTAAAGTGTGTATTCAAAAAGGAAACAAATGAGAAGTTTTAATTTGCTGTCTTTTTTGAGAAACTACTAAAGTTATATCTGTAGCCATCCTGTCATGAAATAGAGGTGATGTTTCCTCTTCAGTAGGATGGCTTGCGTTTGTAATGACAAAAATGTAACTATATTCATATTACATAGTAAAAAATAATAAATTCATGAACATAATAATAGTTAGTTATTGTTAAGTTTAAAAAAAGTCATCTTTTGTTTATCTTTGAGGAGGATCAATACATAATGGTAAAAAGAAGTAGAATTATTGCTTTCTTGTTAATTATCCTACTTTGTGTCGGCTTAATGGGCGGTACAACAAAAAATATTTTAAATCATATTAAATTAGGATTAGACCTTCAAGGGGGATTTGAAGTTCTTTATGAAGTAACGCCAATTGAGGGCGGGCAAAAAATAACGAAAGATGTTCTAACCAGTACTGCACAAGCTCTTAATAAACGGGTAGACGTATTAGGCGTAAGTGAACCAAGCATTCAAGTTGAAGGCGAAGATCGGATACGAGTACAGCTTGCTGGTGTAACAGATCAAAACAAAGCAAGGGAGATTCTTTCAACAGAAGCCAATCTTTCTTTTCGTGATGTCAATGACAAGAAGTTAATGGATGGATCTGATCTTGTCGAAGGTGGAGCTTCTCAAGGTTTTGATCAAAATGGAAAACCTAGTGTGTCGCTTAAGCTAAAAAGTGCAAGCAAGTTTAATGATGTGACGCAAAAAGTTTTAGGAAGTGCACTTGTTATTTGGATGGATTATGAAGAAGGCGATTCCTTTAAGGAGGAATCAACAAAAGAACATCCTAAATACTTATCTGCACCAGGAGTTAGTCAAGTATTTAACCAAGATACCGTTTCTATTACAGGAAACTTTACGGTTCAAGAAGCAAAAAATTTAGCGGATTTATTGAATGCAGGAGCATTGCCTGTAAAGCTTGATGAAAAATATTCAACAAGTGTAGGGGCACAATTTGGTGACCAAGCATTAAAAGATACGGTTTTTGCTGGCATCGTTGGGGTAGGAATTGTCTTTTTATTTATGATTCTATACTACCGTTTGCCAGGACTTATTGCGGTTATTACACTTACGGTTTACGTATATTTGAATCTTCTTGTATTAGATTTAATGAATGGTGTATTAACATTGCCGGGGATAGCAGCATTGATTCTCGGGGTTGGTATGGCAGTCGATGCCAATATCATCACGTATGAACGGATTAAGGATGAACTGCGTGTCGGCAAATCGCTGCGTGCTGCTTTCCAGGCAGGGAATAAAAACTCGCTGTCGACTATTTTTGATGCAAATCTGACAACCATTTTAGCTGCTGTCGTTCTATTTGCATATGGGACAAGCTCTGTTAAAGGGTTTGCTACATTATTAATTGTCAGCATCCTTGTCAGCTTTATTACAGCGGTATACGGGTCAAGGTTATTGCTTGGATTGTTAGTAAACAGCAAAGCTTTTAATAAAAAGCCAACATGGTTCGGTGTGAATCGAAAAGATATAAAAGATATTAATGAAAACTATGACACATTAACATTGCCGACAAAATTTGATCGTATCGATTTTGTTAAATATAAAAACATTTTTTTCGCCATCTCAGGTGTATTGATTGCGGCAGGTATTATCATCCTATTTGTGTTTAAATTAAATTTAGGCATTGATTTTTCAAGCGGATCCCGTTTGGAAATTATGGCAGATAAATCGTTGACGACAGAAGAATTAAAACAAGAGCTGAAAAAAGTAGGTATTACAGCAGATGATGTTGTGGTGTCTGGAGAAAATCAGCAAGTTGGCGCTGTTCGCATTAAAGGAGATCTTAGTAAAGATAAAATTGCCGAATTAAAAACGGAATTAAAGAATACGTACGGACATGAGCCGAATATAAGCACTGTTTCACCTACTATAGGTAAAGAACTTGCTAAAAATGCATTTTATGCACTGTTGTATGCTTCTATTGGCATCATTATCTATGTAACGATTCGTTTTGAAATATATATGGCACTTGCTGCCGTAATCGCTTTGCTGCATGATGCGTTCTTTATAGTCGTTATTTTCAGCTTTACAAGACTAGAAGTAGATATAACATTTATTGCGGCTGTATTAACGATTGTTGGTTATTCGATCAATGATACGATTGTTACATTCGACCGTATTAGAGAAAACTTAGCGAAGCAAAAACGTATTCAAACTGCCCAGGAAATTAAAGACATAATTAATAGAAGTTTAAGGCAAACATTTGCCCGTTCTATCAATACAGTGTTGACGGTTGTTATCTGTGTTACTGCATTATTAATTTTCGGCAGTGATTCAATTAAAAACTTCTCACTTGCATTGTTAATCGGCTTAATCGGAGGCGCCTATTCTTCCATTTTCATCGCATCACAATTATGGTATGTGTGGAAGAAGAAGGAACTGAAGAAAAAAGGTGTCCTTATTACGGTGAAAGAAAAACGCAAAAATACAGATCAGCCTCAAGTTTAATGGGCTTTATAAAGGCAGGACCATATCCTTATCAATAAAAAGAATGTGGTTCTGTTTTTTACAATTAAGGGAGGGAAGAAAGATGAAAAGACAATGGAGTTTATTATTTGGGATATTATTTGCAATTATTGTTGCAGTATTTGCTGTTATAAATGTTGAACCTGTTACCGTAAATTATTTATTTGGGAAAAGTGAGTGGCCTCTAGTATTAGTGATTTTGATTTCTGTATTGCTTGGAGGCTTAATGATTGGATCAACGGGTATTGTAAAAATTTTTTCTTTGCAGCGAAAATTAAAGACCGTTACGAAAGAAAAAGTAGAATTGGAAGAAAAATTAAGCAAATACGAGGAAATGCAGCCAGTAGTCGAAGGAGAAAATTAATAATTCATGGGGCTGACTCCAAAGGTCGATAATGATTGATCTTTGGAGTCAGCTTTTTTGTATGCAGGCTGCGCGTTTAAAAGCAACAATCTATACGAAAACAGCCAATCCCTTTAACGAGTTCTCCATTGATAGGATAAGATACAGCTTGTATAATGATTAGATTGGGGTGATGATATGTTACGTTCAAAAACAAGATGGATTACACAAAATAATCAATCAGAAGCGATTGTCGCTGAATTGGTACAACAATTAAACATTACACCTCTTGTTGCTTCTCTGCTCGTTAATCGCGGGATTAGAACGGTTGCTGAAGCGCAAGAGTTTTTATTTGATCATAATCAAGAATTTCATGATCCTTATTTGCTATTACATATGGAAACGGCAGTAGAAAGAATTCGCACTGCAATTAACAAGGAAGAGCAGATATTAATTTTTGGAGATTATGACTGTGACGGAGTAACAAGCACAACGGTCATGATGAAAGCATTGGAAGATTTAGGAGCGAATGTGCAATTTTATATTCCAAACCGTTTTACAGAAGGTTATGGTCCGAATGAAGCTGCATTTCGTTATGCTGCAAGTATAGGAATAAATTTAATTATTACTGTAGATACAGGGATTGCAGCAGTCCATGAAGCAAATATTGCAAAAGAATTAGGAGTAGATTTGATTATTACGGATCACCATGAACCTGGTCCAGAATTACCAGATGCGTATGCGATTATTCATCCGAAAATTCCTGGCAGCACCTATCCTTTTCACGAGTTGGCTGGTGTCGGGGTATCCTTTAAAGTGGCTCACGCCTTATATGGTGAAGTTCCTGAGCATTTACTGCAGTTTGCAGCAATTGGCACCATAGCGGATTTAGTTTCTCTAACGGGAGAGAACCGGTTAATCGCCAAACGAGGCATCAAAAAACTGCGTCAAACAAGCAATGTTGGATTAAAAGCTTTACTAAAGCAAATGAATGTAGAAGCAAATGCAATAGATGAAGAAACAATCGGTTTTATGATTGCACCTAGAATTAATGCAGTAGGGCGTCTTGATAGTGCAGATCCTGCTGTTGAGCTGCTGTTAACAGATGATGAGGAAATGGCAGGACCCCTTGCGTTAGAAATGGAAGATATCAATAAAGAACGTCAATCCATTGTAAATAAAATAACTGAAGAAGCGGTAGAACAAGTAGAATCACAGTTTCCTTTAGAGGAAAACCGGGTCATCATTGTTGGAAAAGAAGGCTGGAACCCTGGCGTTGTCGGCATCGTCGCATCACGTTTAGTAGAAAAGTTTTACCGACCGACTATTGTTCTTGGATTCGATGAAGAAAAAGGGATTGCAAAAGGATCGGCAAGAAGCATTGCAGGCTTTGATTTATATAAAAACTTGTCTACATGCCGAGATATTCTTCCTCATTTTGGGGGACATCCAATGGCGGCTGGAATGACTTTGCAGTTAGAGAATGTAAACGAATTAAGACAAAGATTAAATAGGCTTGCTTTTGAACAGCTGCAAGAGGAAGATCTCATTCCGTTAACTTCTGTAGACGGCAGCTTTACATTAGGAGAATTAAACCTTGAAGCCATTCAAGAAATGCAGCAATTGGCGCCGTTTGGCGTGGATAATGTAAAACCGAAAGTAGTGTTAAACAATACGGAAATGGAAAGCATTCGAAAAATTGGAGCCAATCAAAATCATTTAAAGATCTTATTAAAACAAGGAGAAGATAAGCTTGATGGTATTGGTTTTGGAATAGGAGATTTGTATGAACATATTTCTCCATCAGCAAAACTAGACATATTAGGACAGCTATCCATTAATGAATGGAATAATATAAAAAAAGCGCAAATTTTTATTCAAGATATCATGGTGAAAACTTGGCAGCTTTTTGATTATCGCGGTGCTTTGCAGGTCGAAAAGATAGTCGATAAAATCCCAAAAAAAGATTCAATATGGATATTTTTTCAACAAGATACGTTAAATGCTGAGATGGAAAAGCAAGTGCCGAATTATCTCCTTGTAGAAACGATGGAACAGGCTGCGGCTTTTTCATGCAAAGAAAAAGTAATGGTGTTAGCTGATTTTCCAAAAAACATAGATATTGTCAAGCAGCTTTTATCTAATGTAGAACTAGAAAGAATTTATGCTGTCTTTTATAAACAGCAAAGTGACTATTTTAGCACGATGCCGACAAGAGAGCATTTTAAATGGTTTTATGGATTTTTAGCCAAACAAGGTAAATTCCATTATGAAAAGTATCGAAATGAACTGGCAAAAAGACAAGGGTGGAGTAATGAAACAATTGTTTTTATGACAAAGGTGTTTTTTGAGTTGAATTTTGTTACAATGGAAAATGGATTTATTTCGTTGAATAAGAATACAGATAGAAAAGATTTGACAGAGTCACCGTCATTTCAACAGAAGCAAGCACAGTTTACGCTTGAAAAAGACTTAATTTACTCATCATATGAGCAATTAAAAAATTGGTTTGATCTTATTCTAAAAAAATCCGTTCATAATGAGGAGGAAGTAAAAAAATGGATTTGAAACAGTTTGTCACAATTGTTGAAGATTGGCCAAAACCAGGAATTAGATTTAAAGATATTACAACATTAATGGATAATGGTGAAGCATATAAATACGCAACAGACCAAATTGTTGCCTATGCAAAGGAAAAAGAAATTGATCTTGTTGTTGGGCCAGAGGCTCGAGGGTTTATTATTGGATGTCCGGTTGCTTATTCTTTAGGAGTTGGTTTTGCTCCAGTAAGGAAAGAAGGAAAGCTTCCCCGTGAAACAGTTAAAGTAGAATATGGGTTAGAGTATGGACAAGATGTGTTGACAATGCATAAAGATGCGATTAAACCAGGTCAAAAAGTGTTGATTACTGATGATCTTCTTGCAACTGGCGGAACAATTGAAGCAACAATTAAACTAGTAGAAAGCCTTGGCGGAGTAGTTGCAGGTATTGCTTTTTTAATTGAATTATCTTATTTGGAAGGCCGTAAAAACCTTCAAGGTTATGATTTATTAACGTTAATGAAATACTAATTTTTTATGTAGTAGAGCGCTGGAAACAGTGCTTTTTTTTAAATGGATAATTTTGTCATTGGATAAAGATAATGACTTTTTTCGACATTGTTTTTATTTACTTAAGAAAATTTCCAGTATTCTCTTTACAAGCCTCTTTATTTTAATAATAATAGAAATAATGATTCTAAAATTATCACTATTCTAGCAAGAGTTGTTATGCTAAGCAAAACTTCCTGGTAGAATAGAAATAATGTAATTTTTATGATAAATTTTAATAATAAACGGAATATGAAAGGTGATTACATGGCGAATGATCAAGTATTAACCGCCGAACAAGTCATCGACAAGACGAAAGGGTATTTAAACGAAGAGCATACAGCATTTATTCAGCAAGCATATGACTATGCTAAAGAAGCTCATCGTGAACAATATAGAAAATCTGGGGAACCATATATTATTCATCCCATTCAAGTTGCAGGAATTCTGGCTGATTTACAGATGGATCCAGCTACAGTTGCTGCAGGTTTTCTCCATGATGTTGTTGAAGACACAGATGTCACATTAGATGATATTAGCAATAGCTTTAACAAAGAAGTGGCCATGCTCGTTGACGGCGTTACAAAGCTCGGAAAAATCAAGTATAAATCTCATGAAGAACAACAAGCGGAAAATCATCGCAAAATGTTTGTTGCAATGGCACAAGACATTCGAGTCATTTTAATAAAACTTGCGGACAGACTCCATAATATGCGTACATTAAAACATTTACCTGCCGAGAAACAGCGTCGCATTTCTAATGAAACATTAGAAATATTTGCTCCATTGGCGCATCGGTTGGGGATATCAACGATTAAATGGGAGTTAGAAGACACTGCATTACGATATATGAATCCACAGCAATATTATCGTATTGTTAATTTAATGAAGAAAAAACGGGAAGAGCGAGAGCAATATTTAGATGAAGTTGTTTCGGAAATACGTCAAGGAACAAATGAAGTCAAGATTGACTCCGATATTTCAGGACGACCGAAGCATATATATAGCATTTATCGAAAAATGATTCTTCAAAATAAACAATTTAATGAAATATACGATTTACTTGCAGTTCGAATCATTGTCAATAGCATTAAAGATTGCTACGCGGTTCTTGGTATTATTCATACACGCTGGAAACCGATGCCAGGACGATTTAAAGATTATATTGCAATGCCAAAAGCAAATATGTATCAATCTTTGCATACAACAGTAATTGGTCCAAAAGGGGACCCTTTAGAAGTGCAAATTCGGACAACGGATATGCATCGAATCGCAGAGTTTGGTATTGCTGCACACTGGGCTTATAAAGAAGGAAAATCTGCTGAAGAAGGAACTTCACTTGATGAAAAATTATCTTGGTTTAGAGAAATTTTAGATTTTCAAGAAGATACAATTAATGCAGAAGAATTTATGGAAAATTTAAAAATTGATTTGTTTTCCGATATGGTGTTTGTTTTTACACCAAAAGGAGATGTGTTTGAACTTCCTTCTGGTTCTGTGCCAATCGATTTTGCCTATAGAGTTCATTCCGAAATTGGCAATAAAACAATTGGAGCAAAAGTAAACGGTAAGATGGTTACCCTTGATTATAAATTAAAAACCGGGGATATTGTTGAAATACACACAAGCAAGCATTCGTATGGTCCAAGTCAAGATTGGATTAAAATAGCACAAACATCCCAAGCAAAAAATAAAATTAGACAATTCTTTAAAAAACAGCGTAAAGAAGAAAATGTGGAAAAAGGGAAAGAGTTAGTAGAAAAAGAAATTCGCAATATGGAGTTTGATTTAAAAGAAATTCTAACCCCTGAAAACATTAAAGCTGTTATGGAAAAATACAACTTTATTTATGAAGAAGATATGTTTGCAGCCGTTGGCTATAATGGAATTACCGCGTTGCAGGTAGCGAATCGTTTAACGGAAAAATGGCGCAAAAAACGGGATGCCGAACAAACTGCGACAATTTCGAATGCGGTTGCAGAACTTAAATCTTTTCCAACAAATAAAAAAAGAGCATCTGGTGTTCGCGTGTCTGGGATCGACAATTTACTTATTCGTCTTTCACGCTGCTGCAATCCTGTTCCAGGAGATGATATTGTTGGTTTTATCACAAAAGGAAGAGGGGTATCTGTACACCGAGCAGATTGCACCAATATTGATACAGAAGATGCAAAAGCCCGATTAATTCCAGTTGAATGGGAAACGAATTTAAATGACCGGAAAGAATATAATGTTGATATTGAAATCAGCGGATATGACCGCAGAGGCTTATTGAATGAAGTATTACAGGCGGTTAATGAATCGAAAACCAATATTTCGGCTGTTTCTGGTAAATCGGACCGCAATAAAATGGCGACTATTACGATGTCAATCTTTATTCTTAATGTGAACCACCTGCAAAAAGTAGTCGATCGTATAAAACAAATTCCAGATGTATATTTTGTACGAAGAATTATGAATTAAGGAGAACAACAATGCGTGTCGTTTTACAAAGAGCAAAAAAAGCAAAAGTTGAAGTGGACGGAACAGTTGTCGGAAGTATCCAAAAAGGGTATGTGCTACTAGTTGGCATCACCCATGAAGATACATTAGAGGATGTTCAGTATTTAGCTGAAAAAATAGCAGGTTTACGTGTTTTTGAAGATGAGACAGGTAAAATGAATACGAGTATTGTAGAAGTAGACGGTTCAATTTTATCGATTTCTCAATTTACCTTATATGGAGATACACGTAAAGGCAGAAGGCCAAACTTTATGAATGCAGCTAAACCTGAATATGCAGAAAATTTATATAATGAATTTAATGTAGCATTAAGAAATAAAGGCTTACTCGTTGAAACCGGCAAGTTCGGCAGTATGATGGATATATCCTTAATTAATGATGGACCAGTGACCTTAATTTTAGAAAGTAAATAAAGAGACAAGGAAAAAAATCGTTTTTTTGGACAAGTTAGCTTCTAGCAGCTAATTTATTAAAAAACGATTTTTTTTTGCAAATAAAAGGTTAAGTCTAATGGTTTTTCTAATCAAAAGGCTCTGTTAAATTCCATTATTAATTTTGGTTGTTTTTTCAAAGTTTGTTGTTTTTTACATAAAACATTTGGAAAAGTGTTTCTTAGCAGCCTGCATACACGTAGACTCCTGTGGGAATGCGAGAAAGACGAGACCCCGCAGGAGCGTATGCGACGAGGAGGCTCGACGCTCGCCCACGGAAAGCGAAGTGTATGCAGGCTGCGGCGTTTAAAAGCAACAATCTATACGAAAACAGCATTAATTTTCAAAAGGTCAGGGAATCTACGCATTTTACGTGGACGAACCAGCAAGTCTTCTCGCTCGTACCTCACTGCGGGGTCTTGCCAGCCCGTTTTTCAGCGAAAGTCTCGCAGATTCCCTTCTCATAAACAACATTATCGTTTATTTGAGCCAATCAAAAGAAAAAACTGTCCCTAATAAAAAGGGACAGCACTCTTTAATGTTTATTGAAAATAATTTGCCAATCCTTGATAAATGGCAGTTGAAACGGTTTCTTGATACTTTTGGGTCGCTACTAACTGCTCTTCTGATGCGTTGCTTAAGTAGCCTAGCTCTAATAACGTGGCAGGCTGAGTATTTTCTCGAAGTACGAAATAATTATTTTGCCTAACACCACGATCGGTTAAGTTTGTCGCTTCAATGATGCTTTCATGCAGTTCATTTGCCAGCTCTTTTTGAGAAGAAGTATAATAATAGCTCGTCATTCCCATGATGGTAGGGTCTTGGACACTATCGTAATGAATGCTGATAAAGGCGTCAGCATGTAAACTGCTGCTTAAATTCACCCTATTTTGCAATGAAAGAAAACTATCATTGGACCTTGTTAAAATGACATTGCTGCCAGCAGCTTTTAATTTATCTGCCAATAAATGAGCAGTACGGATCGTTAAGTCTTTTTCTAATGTGCCAAATATACCAATGGTTCCACTATCTTTGCCCCCGTGTCCGGGGTCAATGACAATTACTTTGTCTTTTAAGTCGCCTTTTTTCGGTTCTGCATTAGCTTCTTTTATTGGATGAGATGCTTCTTTTACAATCCAATTTGCAACATACCCGACATCCCCATCTGATAATTCTATCTTATACCAGTCGCCGATTTCTCCAATTGTTTGAAAAATATCGCCTTTATTAGCAACTAATTTTACATTGGAATGAACAGTGGCATTACTTCTTATATTGGTTCCGTTATAAAGAATCGCTATTTTTGTGTTTGATTTTTTTTCAACAGTATCTTCTTTTTTGTTTTCAAAATCGAGATAATCACTATTTACCCATGCGGAATTTCCAGAATATTGGATGTTCGACCAATTTCCTTGTTGAGAAACAATATGAACAATCGAATCTTTTGCAAGTTTCCCAATAATATCTCCTGTGGTGGATGGGCTGTTCCGAACATTTATTTCTTTTTCTGAGACAGTTGCGGTCTCGGTGTTCGTGCTCACATCCGTTTCCTCAGGTGGGGTGTCCGCATTAACTTCGACAAATTCCTTATGTACCCATCCAGTCCCAACTGCTGTTTCAATTTTTATCCAATCACCATTTTCAGAAAGGATAGTTACAGAAGAATCCTTGCTTAGTGTGTTTATTACAAGGTAGTTTGTTCCGGGACCATTTCGCAGGCGAAGTCCATTTTCTTTCACAAAACCTGTTTGTGATTGAATAGTAGTTGAAGTATCACCAGAATTGCTTTTTGAAACGAGCCAGCTAGCGACCCAGCCTGTTTTTCCTGTATGTAAGTTAATTTCGATCCAATCGGATTGTTCTTGAACAATAGGGTATTCTGTATTTATTTCCATTTGACCGATAATAGCTGCATCGGTATTTGGGCCTTCTCTTATATTAATAATGCTTGCTGAGCTAACCGTTTGGCTGCTTTCCGCCATTCCTTTCATAGTAGGAAAAAATAGAATCATCAATAAAGATAGAAGAAAATAAATGACGTTTTTTCTTGTATTCAATCAATAGAACCTCCTTTCTTTAATAGTAGAAATAAAAATAAAAAAAAACAATGATTTTTTTGTCCTAGTTTTGAACAACCTCATTTACATACCTTTCTAGCCTTAAACTACTTATTCCTTCAAAAACTTTCTTGTATTTATTTTCAAAATTAGACAATAAAAATAAGAAATGAGGCAATTTTTTTCTAAGCTTAGGGAAAAATAGAAGTAACTTTAAGAATAAAGGGTGATTTTCTTGAGATTTGGAGAAAAAAGTTCAGCAGTAAATCAAATTGATGCAAAATTATTAGGCGTTAATCTTCATGACTTTATGGAAAAAGAATCAAATATAACAATTGAATTAGCTTCTGAATTCGGATTATCCCTTGAAGCGGTTAAAAAGCTGAAAAAACAATTAGAAAGAAACTGAAAAGCCTATTGACAATAAAATATATCCTCATTATTATTAAACAATGGATAAGTTATGATGAATTAACCAATGATAGAGAAAAGTAATTAAGAAACACATGAAAAGAGAGGAAATGCCTTAGGCTGCAAGCATTTCTGCATGATGACTTAATGAAAGAACACTCTTTAGGTTTTCTTCTGAACACGCTTTAATAGCCTCAGTAGGAATGAAACGTTAGCAGGCGTTAACTGCAAAGTGGAAGATAAAGATCTTCAATTAGGGTGGTACCACGGGATATAAACTCTCGTCCCTTGTATGGAATGATACAAGGGACGAGAGTTTTTTGTTGTATAAAGGGAAGTCATTAAATGATAAGCGGCGAATCACTACGTTGGTTTGCTTCTAATTTGATGACTTTTTGAACACACATTTAGACAAGTTGGTACTACATTAAAATGAGTGTAATTTGCGGAATAAGGAGGATACATATAAATGCCAATCAATATACCTAGAGGAACGCAGGATATTTTACCTGGTGAAGTAGAAAAATGGCAGTATATCGAAAAAAAGTTAAGAGAAATTTGTGAAAGATTTCAATATAATGAAATTCGCACACCGGTTTTTGAACATACAGAACTATTTTTAAGAAGTGTTGGGGATACAACGGATATTGTGCAAAAAGAGATGTACACATTCCAAGACAGAGGGGAAAGAAGTCTGACATTACGTCCAGAAGGAACTGCTTCAGTTGTTCGCTCATTTGTGGAAAATAAAATGCACGGATATGCTAATCAGCCAATTAAACTTTATTAT
Source organism: Niallia sp. 01092 (assembly GCF_052318935.1). NCBI lineage: Bacteria > Bacillati > Bacillota > Bacilli > Caryophanales > Bacillaceae > Niallia > Niallia sp. 01092. The sequence continues at coordinate 172,028 of NZ_JBQRKO010000005.1, forward strand.
TGCGGACCAATGTTTCGTTATGAACGTCCGCAGGCAGGACGATTCCGCCAGTTTGTTCAGTTTGGCGTGGAAGCGATCGGAAGCAATGATCCGGCAATTGATGCAGAGGTAATGGCACTGGCGTTTTCCGTATATGAAAGCTTAGGTCTTTCGAAACTAAAGCTAGTAGTAAACAGCCTTGGTGATAAAGACAGTAGAATTGCTCATAGAGAAGCGTTGATTGCTCATTTTAAACCGAGCATCGGTGAATTTTGCCATGATTGTCAAACGCGATTAGAAAAAAATCCAATGAGAATATTAGATTGTAAAAAAGATCGTGAGCATCCATTAATGAACACAGCACCGTCGATTCTTGATTTTTTAAATGAAGCATCTCAGGCATATTTTGAAAAAGTACAGAAATATTTAACGGCTTTAAATATTCCATATGTAGTGGATTCTAATTTAGTTCGTGGATTAGATTATTATAAACATACTGCCTTTGAAATTATGAGTGAAGCAGAAGGATTTGGTGCGATCACGACACTTTGCGGCGGCGGCAGATATGATGGCTTAACAGAAGAATTAGATGGACCAGAAGCACCGGGAATTGGGTTTGCGATGAGTATTGAACGATTGCTTGCATCCCTAAAAGCAGAAAATATTGAATTACCGATCGAAAAAACGATTGATGTTTTTCTTGTTTCATTAGGAGAAGAAGCAAAGGACTATACAGTCGGCCTTCTTAATACTTTGCGACAAGCTGGTTTCTCTGCTGAAAGAGATTATTTAAATCGAAAAATAAAAGGCCAGTTTAAAGCGGCGGATCGTCTTTGTGCCAAGTATGTTGCAGTACTAGGGGAAGATGAATTGCAAAACAATAAAATTAACGTAAAGTCATTAGAAACAGGCGAACAAAAAGAAATAGAATTAAAAAATCTAGTAGATGCTTTAAAAGATTTTTCAGCATATTAATAAAAATAGAGTAGAGTTTTAGGAGGATTCAAGATGTTTGGTAGAACGTATTATTGCGGCGAAGTAACAGAAGCTGCTATTGGAGAAAGTGTTGTCTTAAAAGGTTGGGTGCAGAGAAGACGTGATCTTGGGGGACTTATTTTTATTGATTTAAGAGACCGTACAGGTATCGTACAAATTGTTTTTAATCCAGAAGTGAATAAAGAAGCCATTGAAATTGCAGACAAAGTTCGTAATGAATTTGTGCTTGATATTAAAGGAAAAGTAGTTGCTAGACAAGAAAACACGATTAATGACAAGTTGGAAACTGGCAAAATTGAAATTTTCGTCGAAGGTATTACGATTTTAAATGAATCAAAAACACCGCCGTTTGCTATAGAAGATAAAACGGAAGTAGCAGAAGATGTAAGGTTGAAATACCGTTATTTAGATTTAAGAAGACCAGCTATGTTTGAAACATTTAAAATGCGTCATCAAGTAACGAAAGTGATGAGAGACTTTTTAGATGCAGAAGGCTTTTTAGATATTGAAACACCAATCTTACAGAAAAGCACACCAGAAGGGGCAAGGGATTATCTTGTACCAAGTCGTGTTCATGAAGGTGAGTTTTATGCCCTTCCTCAGTCGCCGCAGCTTTTTAAACAATTATTAATGGTCGGTGGAATTGAACGCTATTATCAAATTGCTCGCTGCTTCCGCGACGAAGATTTGCGCGCAGATCGTCAGCCTGAATTTACTCAGCTCGATATTGAAACAAGCTTTATGAGTCAAGAAGACATTATGAAAATGATGGAAAAGATGATGGCACGAATTATGAAAGAAGTGAAGGGAATAGACGTTGCGCTGCCATTCCCAAGAATGCCTTATGATGAAGCGATGAGCAGATATGGTTCAGATAAACCAGATACTCGTTTTGACATGGAACTAGTGAATCTTTCCGAAATCGTCAAAGATTCAAGTTTTAAAGTGTTTGCAGCTGCAGTTGAAACAGGCGGTCAAGTGAAAGCAATTAATGTGAAGAACGCTAGCGACAAATATTCACGTAAAGATATTGATGCGTTAACTGAATTTGTAAAAGTATACGGTGCAAAAGGGTTAGCATGGTTAAAAGCTGATGAAGAAGGCCTTAAAGGTCCAATCGCTAAATTTATTTCCGAAGAAGAACAAAAGGCAATGGCATCAGCACTTTCGATTGAAAGCGGCGACTTACTATTATTTGTTGCAGATAAAACAAATATTGTTGCGGATAGCTTAGGTACGCTTCGTTTAAAACTTGCAAAAGAATTACAATTAATTGACGAAAGCAAGTTTAATTTCTTATGGGTGACAGACTGGCCATTATTTGAATTCGACGAAGAAGAAGGCCGTTTCTACGCAGCGCATCATCCATTTACAATGCCGCAAAGAGAAGACATCGAATTACTAGATACAAATCCGAAGCAAGTAAAAGCGCAAGCATATGATATTGTCTTAAATGGATATGAGCTTGGCGGAGGATCATTGCGTATTTTTGAAAAGCATATACAAGAAAAAATGTTTAGCCATTTAGGCTTTTCACAAGAAGAAGCATATGAGCAATTTGGTTTCTTATTAGATGCATTCGAATACGGAACACCACCACACGGGGGAATTGCGATTGGTTTAGACCGTTTAATTATGCTATTGTCAGGCAAAACAAATCTTCGTGATACGATTGCCTTCCCAAAAACAGCAAGTGCAAGCTGCTTAATGACAAATGCACCAGGTGAAGTAAGTGAAAATCAATTAAATGAATTGCATCTTGCGTTAAATTTAAGTAAAAAAGATAAGTAATGAAAAGAGGTGGTATTGTAGATTTTTCGACAATACCACCTCTTTTGTGTTATAAAAAATAGGTATAATTAGTAGAAGGTAGTAGCACCATGAAAATTATGATATATTACAAAAGATGTTGCGGGTTTAGATGATATAAAATAAGGATAGTAACTATCTAATCTATACTTAGTATTTATGAGAACAAAAATAGATGGAGTTGAAAAATAAATGTTGCATCAATTTTCAAGGAATGAATTAGCGATAGGAAAAGAAGGCTTGGATCAGTTGAAAAACAGTACAGTAGCTGTATTAGGAATTGGCGGAGTTGGGTCGTTTGCGGCAGAAGCGCTTGCCAGAACTGGAGTTGGGAAAATAATCTTAATCGATAAAGATGATGTCGATATTACGAATGTGAACCGTCAAATCATTGCTTTATTATCTACAGTTGGCCGCCCAAAAGTAGACATTATGAAAGAAAGAATAGCTGATATAAACCCAGAATGCGAAGTAATTGCATTAAAAATGTTTTATACGGAAGAGACATATGAAGAAATTTTTGCATACGGCTTAGACTATGTGGTAGATGCTTCTGATACGATAAGCTACAAAATTCATTTGATGAAAGAGTGTTTACAACGAAATATTCCGATTATCTCCAGTATGGGGGCTGCTAATAAAATGGATCCGACTCGTTTTCAAATAGCAGATATAAGTAAAACACATACGGATCCGATTGCAAAAGTTGTTCGTACACGGTTAAGAAAAGAAGGAATTCGCAAAGGAATCCCAGTTGTTTTTTCCGATGAAAGTCCAATTGTCATTCGCGAAGATATTCGAAAAGTGGTCGGAAAAGAGGATGCCGCCATTCGCAAAGCAAAAATGCCGCCATCTTCCAATGCGTTTGTCCCGTCAGTTGCTGGGCTAATTATGGCAAGCCATGTCGTGAAAGAGCTGTTGGGAGATATTAATATAATTAGAGTAAAAGATGAAAAGTAAATGGAAACCTCCTTGCGTATAAGGAGGTTTTTTTATTGCTTAAGACAATCGAGCATCCATTGTTTCAGTTTTTCTTATTTAGCTATTTTTCTGCAAAAATCTTCAAAATCTCGTTATTTGAAGAGTCTGAACCAGATTAGAGGAAAAAATGGATATTATTACAAATATCTATTGACGATAATTAATGTATTAGTGTACTATTTAAATAGTACACTAATACATTAATTATTGGGGGAAAATAATGAAGGCTTTTAAAGGGTTGTTAAAAAAAGATTTAAAGCTCTCCAAAACGATGTTTTATACGTTTTTAATCATGATGGCAATTATGATTGCGACTGGATTTGGATTTTCTGGATATTATCAAAAATTTGATATTGTAGCAGTTTTTGCTTTTGGTTTAGTTGGAGCACATGTTATTTATCTTCCGTTATCTATTTATAGTAGCTTGCGGGTTGAAGGAAAAACACAATTATGGCTTCATAATCCAAACAGCAGTATACTATTACTTTTGTCTAAAATATTGTCTAGTTTCATTTTCGCAGTTATTTCTCTTACCATTAGTATCCTCTTTGCAACCATCTGTCTAAGGATGTCAGATCAAATGAATCTAATTTTTACTCGTACTGAATTACTGTTTATGGGAATTTTTATTCTTTCTATATCTGACTTTATGAGTATTTGGGGTATTTTTTACTGGGTTATTTATCACTCTTTAGCCAAAATTACTTGGCTGAAAAAAATTAGATGGCTGCTTCTCTTTCTCATGTGGAATGCTTGGGAAGCCGTTACTAATTTTCTAGATAAATTATCGTTTATCAAAGAGCTGAAGCAAATCGGTGTTATTAAGATCGGAAATGCGCTGCAGTTTCAAGGAAGTGAAGGTTCCTTTAGTACCAGCATCGAGTCTACAGAAGTTTCTCTTGTTGTCATCGCAGGCTATCTTTGTATTACAATTATTCTATTTTTTATTTCTTCCTGGTTATTGGACAGAAAAGTGGAGGTGTAACCATATATGGCAGAAGACTATCATGCAGCAAGACCAATATACTTGCAAATTGTCGATAAAATTATGCTGCAAGTTGCCCGAAATGAATTAATATCAGGACAAAAATTGCCTTCTGTTAGGGAGATGGCCATTGAATCAGGTGTTAATCCAAATACAATTCAAAGGACGTACAGTGAATTGGAAAGGATGCAAATCGTTGAAACAAAAAGGGGCCAAGGTACGTTTATTACGGTAGATGAAAGGATACTTGATGAAATGAAAAAGCAGCTTCAATTTGAAATAATTGATCAATTTTTTTCTAAAATGAAGGAGTTGGGAATGACCGAAACCGAAATGATCGATCAGCTAACATTGTATTTGAAAGTAAGAAAGGGGGATAATTAGTGATTATATTTCAGCACGTTTCGAAAAAATACGGGAAAGAAACAGCGTTGGAAAACGTAGAGCTGCAATTGGAAAAAGGAAAAATATACGGACTAGTAGGCGCTAACGGCAGCGGAAAATCAACAACATTAAAAATGATTGCTGGATTAGTCCAGCCGACTTCGGGTCATGTTTTCGTAAACGATAAAAAGGCAACCCGGAAGATTGCAAGCGATGTTTCTTATTTAACTGAATTAGATATGTTTTATGATGGCTTTACTGTAAAGGATATAATGGAGTTCTCCGCTTCGCAGTTTCCTGATTTCCAGCAAGAAAAAGCAAAAGAGCTGTTAACATTTATGCAGCTTGACCCCGCTAAAAAAATTAAAAACTTGTCTAAAGGAAACAGAGGAAGATTAAAGCTAGTCATCAGCTTAAGTCGAAAAGTGCCAGTCCTTTTATTAGATGAACCATTTTCTGGACTAGATCCAATGGTAAGGGAATCGATAGTAAAAGGGATATTAACCTTTATCGATTTTGAAGAGCAGACAGTCATCATTGCAACACATGAAATAGCGGAAATGGAACCAATTCTTGATGAAGTAATCGCAATCAATAATGGCAAAATTGTTGGTCAATTTTCTGTCGATCAGTTAAGAGAAGAGAAAGGCCAAACTGTGGTAGAGTGGTTAAAGGAAAATATAAAGCATTCATTATAGGATGATTGGAAGGTGAATCAAATGACAAGCATAGTAGAATTAAAAAATGTTTCCAAAGTTATTAAAGGAAAAAAGATTATTGACTCGTTAAGTTTTAATGTAGAAGCTGGAGAAGTATTTGGTTTTTTAGGACCGAATGGTGCAGGGAAAACGACAACGATTCGAATGATTGTTGGCTTAATCTGCATGAGTGAAGGCGATATTCTTATTTGTAAAGAAAGTGTTCGCAAAAACTTTGAAAAAGCAGTTCAGCATGTTGGTGCAATCGTTGAGAATCCAGAGATGTATAAGTTTTTAAGCGGCTATCAAAATCTTATTCATTATGCTCGGATGACGAAAGGAATTACAAACGAAAAAATCATGGAAGTCGTCGAGTTAGTTGGATTAAAAGATCGTATTCACGATAAGGTAAAAACGTATTCTCTTGGAATGAGGCAGAGGCTAGGACTTGCTCAAAGTCTTTTGCATGATCCAAAAGTGCTTATACTGGATGAACCGACAAATGGTTTAGATCCAGCGGGAATTCGTGAAATTAGAGATCATTTACGAATGCTGGCAAGAGAACGGAATATGGCCGTCATTGTATCAAGTCACTTATTATCAGAAATGGAAATGATGTGTGACCGCATTGGCATTATTCAAAATGGACAGTTAGTCGATGTCCAATTAGTAAAAGATTTTGTGGATACAAAAGAGAAGATGTATGAAATAGAAGTAGATAATCCGGACCTGGTTGCAGAAATAATCGGTAAAAGCATGCCAGAAGTGAAAGTCGTTGCTACAACTGAAAAAGGAATAGAAGCACCAATAACAAGAGAAGATTTGCCTGAAATGATAAAACAGCTAGCAGTAAATGATGTCAAGATTTACGGCGTAAAAGAAATTTCGAAAACATTAGAAGATCGTTTCTTAGAAGTAACGAGTTTAAGGGAGGGAGAATAGATGATTCAGCTTGTTCGGAATGAATGGATGAAAATTTGGAAACGTCCTGCAACGATTGTGATGGCACTCATTCTACTATTGATTGTGGCGGTAGCTGGAGGCATTGTAAAATATCAAGATAGTGGCTTAACGGTTCCAGATAATGATAATTGGAAACATGGATTAGAGCTGGAAAACAAACGATTAAAAGAAGAGTTGAAAAATGAAGAGCTGCCAGCAGGAACAGAAAATTTTAATAAAAGAACGATTGCAGTTAATGAGTATCGAATCGCACATGATATTTCTACAAATGCTGATTATTCTGTTTGGAATTTTGTTGCAGATGGATCAAAGTTTATTATACTTGCAGGATTATTTACGATTATTATTGCGGCAGGAATTGTCGCCAATGAATTTAACTGGGGAACGGTGAAGCTGTTATTGATTCGCCCTATTAGCAGAGCGAAATTACTGTTGTCCAAGTATATTACCGTTGTTTTATTTGGATGCTTTATGCTGGTTCTTTTATTTGGTTTTTCGTTTATCCTTGGTGCCTTATTATTTGGCTTCCCGGAGCAGGCTTATCCGTATTTAAACTATTATGATGGCGTTGTAAAAGAACAAAATATCGTAGTTCACTTACTTATTTTTTATGGACTTAATTCAATTGGTGTGTTGATGCTGACAACGATGGCGTTTATGATTTCTACTGTATTTAGAAACAGTTCACTGGCAATCGGCATTTCAATTTTTTTAATGTTTATGGGAACTACTGTTACCTTTATGTTAGCAAACCGATTTGAATGGGCTAAATATATTTTATTTGCTAATACAGATCTAACCCAATACTTTGAGGGAACTCCAATAGTAAGAGGAATGACATTAAACTTTTCCATTATGATGCTCGTAATTTACTTCTTGCTGTTTCATATTCTTGCCTTTTATGTATTTAAGAAAAGGGATGTGGCAGGATAAAAGGTATTTGTAGTAAGGGAAATAGGCTGAGTAGAATGTAAGAGCTGCTCAGCCTATTATGATTTTCGATAAGCGCACGTTTTTGAAATCGAAAAAGCAACATTTATCAAGGGAGTGAAAATAGGTGAAAGGAAAAATGATAGGGATGGCTATAATTGCATTGATTCTAATCGCTGAATGGATTAGTGCCTACTTTATCGGTGGAATAGTTGGAGTTGTCAGTTGGTGGGGGATACTAGGCGGGAGTTTGATCGGCATCCTTGTTTTATTCATATTATTCGTTCTTTTTATTATCAAGCTTGTGAGACGTAAAAAAGTAACAAGTAGCTTTCTCGGTTTTTTCCTTTTATTTATGGTGATGGCTTGGCCTTTTTGCTGGTTTTTAAATATTGGAAGTCTACAATATCCAGCAAAAATAGAACATACCAAACCGCAAGTCTCCATTTATTCTCCATTTTCTGAAGACGTTATCGTTGGCTGGGGTGGAGATACAATGAGTACGAACAACCCACATGTAAAGGTTCCTTTTGAAAGATGGGCGTATGATTTAATTATGAAGCCTCATTCTATTCATTCGAAGAAACTTACAGATTATGGCGTTTTTAATAAAGAGATTATATCTCCTGTTAAAGGAACAATAATAGGTGTATATGATCAAGAAAAGGATAGTACCCCAGGCAAGGAAGAAAAAAAGACAATGATGGGAAACTATATTTTTATTAAAATACAAGAAACGAAAACTTATTTAGTGCTGGCGCATATTAAAAAGGATTCGATAATGGTGAAAGAAGGTCAATTAGTAGATGTTGGCACGCCTTTAGCTAAAGTAGGAAACTCTGGTTCTTCCAGTGAACCACATTTACACATTCATCATCAAAGACAAAACCCTGCAAAAACGAGCATGTATTTAAGTGAAGGGCTGCCTCTGTATTTTAAAAGCGATAGAGGAGACATCATGCCTCTTGGTGGGGAAAGTAAAGAGATTATAACACCTAGACAGGAGCGTGGGAAATAGAGGATGACGGTGGGAAAAAGTGTGCAATGAAAGAAAAAATAAACGTCAGCAGAAAACCAAATGGATGCCGAAAAAACACGGTTGTGGCAGCAACAAATCTCCTCAATTCTTCCCAAATAAACGCACTTATTTTCTTTTTCACGTCTTTTTCCGCTATAATTATAGGTAAGAAGTGTGATAAGAAGGTGTTATAAAATGAACGGTGAACCACTTGCCTATCGAATGAGACCAACTACAATCGAGGAAGTAGTCGGACAAAAAGAAGTAATCGGGAAACAGACAAGTTTATATAAAATGCTAAAAAATGGCTTTGTTCCTTCCATGCTATTATATGGTGAACCAGGGATTGGCAAGACGTCGATTGCTTTTGCGATTGCAGGGACAACGAAGCTACCGTTTATTGCATTAAATGCAACAACAGCGGGAAAAAAAGATGTGGAACATGTTGTTGATGAGGCGAGATTAACGGGAAAAGTGATTTTATTTTTAGATGAAATTCATCGTTTTAATAAGGCGCAGCAAGATTATCTCCTCCCCCATGTGGAGCGTGGTGATATTATTCTGATAGGAGCAACAACGGAGAATCCTTACCACGATGTCAATCCTGCGATTAGAAGCCGGTGTGGACAAATCAAGCAATTAAAGCGCTTAACAGCAGAAGATATTGAAGAATTATTGCATCGTGCCATCGAGGATAAAGAAAAAGGATTGGGAAGCCTTGATATTGCCATCACAAAAGAGCAAATAACGAATATTGCATTAGGAACAAATGGAGATGCTAGAAAAGCATTGACTCTATTAGAATCGATTGTCTACTCATCCGACAAAAAAGAAGATACATATATAGTAAAAGACGAAACGGTAGCGCAAATGCTTGAGAAAGTCGGCGTATTTGGTGATAAAAAGGGATCGCATTTTTATAACCTTTTATCCAGTTTACAAAAAAGCATCAGAGGCAGTGATGTAGATGCGGCGCTTTACTATTTAGCCCATTTAATAGAAACAGGCGATTTAGTTGCCCTCAATCGACGGTTATTAGTTATTGCCTATGAAGATATTGGCCTTGCGAAAACTTCTGTCGGAAACAATGTATTAGCAGCGGTTACAGCGAGTGAACGGCTTGGATTGCCAGAAGCAAGAATACCTCTTTCGGTAGCAGTGGTGGAAATGTGTCTTTCCTCCAAATCAAACGCTGCTTATAAAGCATTAGATAATGCAATTGCTGCTATTCATGCAGGCAAGGTTGGCGACATTCCGATGCATTTACGAGACGGCCACTATGCCGGTTCCAAAGCGTTAGGACATATCGGTTATGTGTATCCACATGATTTTCCGATTGGAACTTTTGGCGGCTGGGTGAAGCAAGATTATTTGCCAGAAAATTTAAAAGGCACACAGTACTATCATCCCACAGAAGCAGGAGAAGAGAAAAAGCTTGGCGCCATTTATGAAAAATTGACAAAGTTACGGGAAGAAAACTAGTAAGTAAAAAATGTATGGGCTGATCTTGAACAGGCCCATTTTTTAATGGGGAAATTATTTTCGAAAGTCGAAATAAATAATTTACAAACTATTCAAAAAGTTGTTAAAATTAATTAATAAGCTATTGCTAGGAAGTGACCAAAATGAATATAGAAAAAATAGTGTTAGAACATGTGAAAATGCCGTTGCTGCATCCATTTGAAACAAGCTTTGGGAACTTGTTTGAAAAAGATTTTTTAATTATACGAATGCACAGTGGGGAACAAATTGGATATGGGGAGTCAGTTGCCCTCCCAAATCCGACTTATAGTGAAGAAACAACTGGCACTATTTCGTATATGCTAGACGAATTTTTAATTCCATTATTATTTAGCAACAAGATAGAGCATCCAGATGATGTTTCTGCGATCTTTGCACCAATTAGGAGAAATAATATGGCAAAAGCTGCGTTGGAAGGCGCTGTTTGGGATCTTTACAGCAAAAAGCAGGGTATTTCTCTGGCAAAAGCGCTTGGAGGAACAAATAAAACCATTGATGTTGGTGTCAGCATTGGCATTGAAAAATCAATAGATGATTTACTAACAAAGGTAGAAAGGTTTCTATCAGAAGGATATAAAAAAATAAAAGTGAAAATAAAACCTGGTTACGATATCGAACCACTAACGAGAATTAGAGAAAAATTCGGATATGATATCCCATTGATGGCAGATGCGAATTCTGCGTACACACTAAAAGACGTAGAAACATTAAAAGAGCTGGATTCATTAAAGTTACTAATGATCGAACAGCCTCTTGCATATGACGATATGATTGATCATGCAACGTTGCAAAAACAAATGACCACACCTATTTGTTTAGACGAAAGTATTCATTCTGCCGAAGATGTCCGCAAAGCGATTGAAATGGAAAGCTGCCAAATTATTAATATAAAAATAGGCCGTGTTGGCGGATTAACTGAAGCGAAAAAGATTCATGATATTTGTCAACAGCATCATATGCCGGTATGGTGCGGAGGTATGTTAGAAGCAGGAATTGGCCGAGCCCATAATATTGCGATTACCTCGTTGGCCAATTTTACGATTGCAGGAGATACCTCAGCTTCTAACCGTTATTGGAAGGAGGATATTATCACTCCAGAAGTTGAATTATCCGCTCTGGGAACAATTGCAGTTCCAGAAATTGCTGGCATAGGTTATGAGTTAAATGAAGCAGTTATTCGCAAATGCTTATTAGATAGAAAAGTATATGAAAATAATTAAGCTATAAAATTGTTGATTTTCAAAAAACAGCAGAGTCTGTTAATTATTATATTGTGAAAAAACGGAGGTAATATATGCAGGAGAAAATAAAAGCATGGGTAGAGGAACGAGAACAAGAAATAAAAGCAATGTATCACTATTTGCATGAAAATGGAGAGATTAGCTGGGAAGAGAAAAAGGCGACGGATTTTATTTGCAAGCAGTTGGACAGCCTGGAAATTCCTTATGAGCGTTTTGCTGACCAAACGGGTGTAATTGGGCTTTGGGGGAAAAGCGATGGACCTGTTATTGGTTTAAGAACGGATATGGATGCATTATGGCAAAATGTGAATGGAGAGTGGAAAGCCAATCATTCTTGCGGTCATGATGCCCATATGACCATCTTGCTTTTTACATTAAAATGTTTAAAAGAATTAGGTGTGAAGCCAACCGGAACGATTAAAAGCATTTTTCAACCTGCGGAGGAAACAGGTGATGGGGCGTTATCGCTTATTCAAAAAGGCGTGATGGACGATATAGATTATTTAATCGGTTTACATTTGAGACCGATTCAAGAAATGCCTTTTGGTAAAGCGTCTCCTGCTATTTATCATGGTGCTGCAGCCATTTTAAAAGGAAAAATATATGGGGTGCAGGCACATGGAGCTCGCCATCATTTAGGAGTCAATGTGATTGACAGTTTAACCGCTATTAATGCAGCTATCCGTTCCATTCCTGTTAATCCTGTCATCCCGGCGACCGTAAAAATGACCTTTGCCCAGGCAGGTGGGAAAAATTATAATATTATTCCTGATTATGCAGAATTTGGTGTAGATGTAAGAGCGCAAACAAATGAAGCGATGGAAGATTTGTTGGAAAAAGTAAACCGAAGCATCCAAAGTGCTGGCGAAGCAAATGGTGCGAAAGTAGAAGTCGAAAGAATATCAGGAATGGTTGCCGCTCAGCCAAATGAGTTTATGGAAGAAGTGGTCGGCGATAGTATTAAAGAAATGCTTGGACCTGAGAATATTGTATTGCCGCCTGTCACACCAGGTGGAGAAGATTTTCATTTCTACCCGCAGAAAAATCAGCAATTACAAGCAACCATGATAGGACTAGGAACCGATTTGCTGCCAGGACTTCACCATCCGGAAATGACCTTTCAGTTAGACAGTCTGTTAAATGGAATAAAAATTATGGCCATGGCAACATTAAAATTAGTAAACAAATAGTTTGGGCACTCGACAAATGTTTTCGATTACTTTAAAACTACATACTATTTATAAAAAACTGCTGTCAATTGGATAGCAGTTTTTGTAAAAAAGAATAGGACGATAAAAACAGCATCAACAAATATGAGCTGAAAAAGGAAAAAATAATAAAAAATATGATATCCTATTGAATAGATAGGATATAAAGTATTAATAATGAACAATATAGTATAGCAAATAAGGCAAAGAACCCATAAATATGCTATAATCTTCTCTGTCTATCAGATTACTTGTATATAAAAGAAATCACTATATTTTAGTGAATGGCTATGTTAAGCTCATTATTGATTTTGGCACTATGTTGATTTTCGTTCCAGGCGTGAAACTCCTGCAGAAAAAGCGAGTCAGATGGAGACCCCACAGGCGCACAACGACGGCACTGAAAAAGTGTTTTATTAGATAAATTATAGGTGAAACACTTTAATTTATTAGGATAAAAATGGTATGGAGAGTTTGAAAACGACCATCATTTTGGTAAGCCTCGGAAAACCGAACGAAAACCTCTGCGTTGCTTGGATTGTCACTACCTATATATTATAGCATTCACTTTTTCAGTGACCTCCGTACAGCGCTGAGTAGGATCCCGGACCGCCCGCGGAAAACGAACGCATCTCGCTGCAATCAAACAGGCAAGTTTAACAAAGCCCAGCGAATAAATTGTTTTTTGATTTAGTTTTACAATGAGGAGCTGGATGATCACCGGCTTTTTTGTTCTTTATTAACTATTACAATAAAAAAACTTCAATAAACCATATAGGGGGAAACATAATGAAAATTTCGACAAAAGGTCGTTACGGACTAACTATTATGATGGAGCTTGCAAAAAAACATGGTGAGGGACCAATTTCGCTTAAATCGATCGCACAAACAAATGATTTATCGGAACATTATTTGGAGCAATTAGTAGCACCTTTAAGAAATGCTGGATTTGTAAGGAGTATTCGAGGAGCGTATGGTGGTTATGTTTTAGGAGATGATCCGAAAAATATTACAGCAGGTGATATTATTCGAACACTTGAAGGGCCAATTAGTCCAGTGGAAGGAATTGAGGATGAAGAGCCTGCAAAAAAAGCATTATGGATGAAAATAAGAGATGCGGTTAAGAATGTGTTAGACAGCACAACGATTGAAGATTTAGCGAACTATCAAGAAGAGGGTGATACAGACACCTATATGTTTTATATTTAAGCTCAGAGGCTTTCATTTGGTGGATATGAACATCTCTTTTAACTAAACTTTTAAGTAGTAGGTGAAAGAATTGGAACGAATTTATGTGGATCATGCGGCAACAGCTCCCATGCATCCAAAAGTAATAGATAAAGTATATCATGTGATGAATGAATGTTACGGAAATCCATCTAGTATCCATTCGTTTGGAAGAAATGCGAGAAATATTATCGACGATGCTAGAGCTTCTTTAGCAGCCAGTATTGGCGCTAAAGCAACGGAAATTATATTTACAAGCGGCGGAACAGAAGCGGATAATCATGCGATTTTTGGAGTGGCAGAAAGCTATAGTGAAAATGGAAAGCATATTATTACGACACAAATTGAACACCATGCTATTTTGCATACTTGTCAACAGCTGGAGAAACAAGGGTTTGAAGTGACGTATCTACCAGTAAATGAATTTGGGGTCATCAATCTAAATGACCTGAAAGAAGCATTAAGAGAGGATACAATTCTTGTTACGATTATGTACGGGAATAATGAGGTTGGTGCGATTCAGCCAATAAAAGAAATAGGCGAATTAATAAAGGACCATCAAGCAATTTTTCACACTGACGCCGTTCAAGCATACGGATTAGAAGAGATAGATGTAAAAGAACAGCATATTAATTTATTATCAGTTTCCTCGCATAAAATTAATGGACCAAAAGGAATCGGATTTTTATATATGGAAAGTGGCATAAGCCTTTCCCCACGCTTTTACGGAGGAGAGCAGGAGCGCAAAAGAAGAGCAGGTACAGAAAATGTTCCTGCAGTCGCAGGATTTCAGCTAGCGGTCGAGATAGCTCAAAACGAAAGACAACAAAAAAGAGAGCAGCTTAAAACGTATAAAAAGATACTTTTACAACAATTAACCGATCACAAAATTACTTATGAACAAAACGGATTAGTTGATAAATCATTGCCTCATGTTTTAAACTTAAGTTTTCCTGGAACTAATGTGGAGGCAATGTTAGTGAATCTAGATTTAGCTGGTATCGCTGCATCGAGTGGATCTGCATGTACGGCAGGATCGGTTGAACCATCTCATGTGTTAGTCAGCATGTTTGGAGAAAATTCAGAGAGAACGAAAAACTCGATTCGTTTTAGTTTTGGACTATACAATACGGAAGAACAAATTGAAAAAGTTGGTCAGGAATTAGCAAAGATTGTCCAAAGATTAACGAAGTGATAATCTATTGTCTTAGACTGCAAAAAAATAATGTTTTATTTATATAGGGTTAGAAAGGCATAAGGGGGATAGAAATGGAAAAAGCACCAAAAGATACAAGAGTAGTGGTAGGTATGTCCGGGGGAGTCGACTCCTCTGTTGCCGCACTGCTTTTAAAAGAGCAAGGATATGATGTGATCGGCATTTTTATGAAAAACTGGGATGATACGGATGAGTTTGGTGTATGTACAGCGACGGAGGATTATGAAGACGTTATCCGTGTTTGCAACCAAATAGGAATTCCATATTATGCAGTTAACTTTGAAAAGCAGTATTGGGATAAAGTGTTTACGTATTTTCTTGATGAATACAAAGCAGGAAGAACACCTAACCCAGATGTCATATGCAACAAAGAAATTAAATTTAAAGCATTTCTTGAACATGCGATGAATTTAGGAGCTGACTATTTAGCAACAGGGCATTATGCACAAGTTGTCAGAGAAAACGGCAAAGTTCGAATGCTGCGTGGAAAAGATGAAAATAAAGACCAAACATATTTTTTAAATCAGTTAACGGAAGAACAATTAAGCAAAGTAATGTTTCCAATCGGCAATATAGAAAAAGCAAAGGTGCGCGAATTAGCTGCAAAAGCAAACTTGGCAACAGCAACTAAAAAAGACAGCACCGGCATATGCTTTATCGGCGAACGGAACTTCAAAGAGTTTTTAAGCGGCTATTTGCCTGCGCAAAAAGGGAATATGGAAACATTTGATGGGAAAGTTGTCGGACGTCATGACGGATTAATGTATTATACGATTGGTCAAAGACATGGTTTAGGAATTGGTGGGAGCGGTGATCCTTGGTTTGTAATCGGAAAAGATTTACAAAGAAACGTTTTATATGTAGGTCAAGGTTTTCACCATGAATTATTGTATTCGGACAGCATTATTGCAACAGATGTCAGCTGGGTTTCACCTGACGCTGCTTCCGAAACTTTTGAATGTACAGCTAAATTTAGATATCGTCAGCCTGATAATAAAGTAACCGTTGAACGTTTGGATGATAACAAAGTAAAAGTTATTTTCCATGAACCGATACGTGCAATTACACCAGGGCAAGCCGTTGTATTTTATCAAGGAGAAGAATGCCTTGGCGGCGGAACGATTGACACCGTGTTTAGAAATAAGGAAAAATTAACCTATGTAGGATAATCATGTAGAGAAACTTTAAAAGTTATTTCTAATCTTTTTCGATGGATCAAAAAGTTGATTCGAATTGGATGGGAATATCATTTAAAGTTTCTCTTTTTTTGTCAATTAAGGTAAGTATGTTTATTTGAAAGGCTGTTTTCGTATAGATTGTTGCTTTTAAACCCGCAGCCTGAATACACTTCGCTTTCCGTGGGCGAGCGTCGAGCCTCCTCGTCGCATACGCTTCTGTGGGGTCTCGTCTTTCTCGCATTCCCACAGGAGTCTACGTATATTCAGTCTGCTGAGTATTTCTTCTCCGATTTTTTTACGTAAAAAACAATAAACTTTGAGAAAACTGCCATTTGAAAACAGCAGACCGTAGCCATTCGAGGATAAAAGGCGAGCAAGGAAGAAGTATGCTATACTTTGTACATAAAGAAAGTAATGGAGTGTTAAAATGGAAAATAATCAACTTGGAATACAATATATGCAAGAAGGAAAATGGGAAGAAGCTGCAAAAGTTTTTATGGAGGAAATCGAAAAGGATCCACAAAACCCTGTTTCTTATATAAATTTTGGCAATGTATTATCTGCGTTAGGGGATCAAGAAAGAGCGTTGACTTTTTATAAAAAAGCAATCGAATTAGATGAAAATGCAGCTGCTGCTTACTATAGTGCAGGAAATGTTTATTTTGAAAATGAAAAGCTAGACGACGCAAAAACGATGTTTGAATTGGCCATACAAAAAGGGATGGAAAACAGCGATAATTTCTTTATGTTAGGTCTTACCCTTATTGCTTTAGAAAATCCGACAATGGCGATTCCTTATTTACAAAGATCGGTTGAGCTGAATGATCAAGATGCGGAAGCTTATTTTCAATTAGGATTATGCCTTGCACAAGCAGAATATATAGAAGAAGCAATCAAGCAGTTTAACCAATGTGTTCAATTAGATCCTAATCATGCAGATGCTTATTATAATTTAGGGGTCGCATACGGTTTTAAAGAGGACTCAAAAAAAGCAATGGAAATGTTTAATCAAGCATTAGCGATTCAGCCGGATCATATGCTTGCAGGCTACGGCAAAAAAATCTTAGAAGCATAAGTTCTAGATCATTTTTATCAGAAACGAACATGAGCTACTATTCACAACCCTTGGTGGAAAAGAAATAAAAGTATAAGCAGGCTCCATACAATGAAGGCGGCGTGAGCGAAGCTAAACCTTTCTGCTTACTAGGAAAGCAAAAAGAATGAGCACCATCATGTTACAGCTGTTATTGCAATACGCGCAGCTCCGTCCCCTTTTCCATAGAAAGGAGGGAGCGTACTTGGAAGAACAAAATGCAATGGACCTTTTTGCTGATCAGAAAAAGTATATTAAAGGACGTCAACTTGTCACTATTTTCCATAATGAGCAAAATTTATATACGGTGATGAGAATTCGCGTCGATGAGACGAATGATAGCTATGATGATAAAGAAGCCGTCATTACAGGTTATTTGCCGAAAATTCATGAAGATGAAACGTATTGTTTTTTTGGTGATTTTAAAGAACACCCTAAGTTTGGTATACAATTTCAAGTTACCTCTTTTCATAAAGAGATGCCGCAAACCAAACATGGGATTATAACGTATTTATCCAGTGATTTATTTAAAGGAATCGGCAGAAAAACAGCGGAAAATATTGTGGAAACATTAGGAGAAAATGCAATATCGCAAATTTTAAATAAACCATCGCTGCTCGATACAGTCCCAAAACTTCCGCCTGACAAAGCAAAAGTTGTGTATGATACGTTAATGAAGCACCAAGGATTGGAACAGGCGATGATTGCATTGCATCAATTTGGGTTTGGTCCACAGCTTTCGATGAAAATATATCAGACATATAAAGAAACGACTTTAGATATTGTGCAAACAAATCCTTATAAATTAGTAGAAGATGTTGATGGGATTGGTTTTGGGCGTGCTGATGATTTAGGTTCACAATTAGGCATTACGGGCAATCACCCTGACCGATTAAAAGCGGGCTGCTTTTATATTTTAGAAGTTGCAAGCGTTCAAGAAGGTCATGTGTACATACAAGCTGAGTATTTATTAGAAAAGGTAAAAGATCTTCTCGAGGAAAATAAGCAGGAAGAGATAGAATTTTCTCGTATTGCTGAACAAATCATCCACTTGGAAGAAGAAGGGAAAATCATCGTAGAAGATAAAAAAATCTATCTTCCCTCCCTCTATTTTTCTGAAAAAGGGCTTGTTCGAAATATTCAAAGAGTTTTAGAGCAATCCGAATATGCGGAGCAGTTTCCTGAATCAGAGTTTTTATTAGCATTAGGGCAATTAGAGGACAGGTTAGGCGTTCAGTATGCTCCGTCACAAAAAGAAGCGATTCAAACCGCTTTAATGTCTCCAATGCTCATGTTAACGGGTGGTCCAGGAACAGGAAAAACGACCGTTATTAAAGGGATTGTTGAATTATATGGAGAGCTGCATGGCTGTTCATTGGATCCGAAACAATATAAAAAAGAAGAAGTATTTCCATTTATATTAGCGGCGCCAACTGGAAGAGCTGCTAAACGGATGACGGAATCTACTGGTCTGCCTGCGGTGACGATACACCGATTATTGGGATGGAACGGTTCGGGAGAATTTGATCGGGATGAAGATAATCCATTGGCAGGAAAAATTTTAATTGTTGATGAAACATCGATGGTAGATATATGGCTTGCCCATCAATTGTTTAAAGCGTTGCCAGAATCTATTCAAGTAATCCTTGTAGGGGATGAGGATCAATTGCCTTCAGTGGGACCTGGACAAGTATTAAAAGATTTACTTGGATCACAATGCATCCCAACGGTCCGATTAATTGATATTTATCGCCAAGCAGAAGGATCTTCTATTATAGAACTTGCTCACGAAATGAAAAAAGGAACATTGCCAAGCAATATTACGCAGCAGCAAAAGGATCGTTCCTTTATTAAATGTATGCCGAGCCAGATTGGGGAAGCAATTAAAAAAGTCGTCTTAAATGCAAAAAATAAAGGCTATGCCCCCATGGATATTCAAGTATTGGCACCGATGTATCGAGGTCCAGCAGGCATCGACCGCTTAAATGTCATTCTTCAGGAGATATTAAACCCTAATCCTGATGGTACAAGAAAAGAACTGCAGTTTGGTGATGTTAAATACCGTATTGGAGATAAAGTGCTTCAGCTTGTTAATCAGCCGGAAAACCATGTGTATAACGGCGATATGGGAGAAATTGTTTCGATTTTTTATGCGAAAGAGAATACCGAAAAGCAAGACATGGTTGTTGTATCTTTTGATGGAATCGAAGCAACCTATACACGCCAAGATTTAATGCAGATTACGCATGCGTTTTGCTGTTCTGTGCATAAATCGCAAGGAAGTGAATTTCCGATTGTGATTATGCCGATTGTAAAAAGCTACTATCGGATGCTAAAACGAAATTTATTGTATACCGGAATAACACGAAGCAAGCAGTTTTTAATACTTCTTGGCGAGTTGGAAGCAATGGAGATTGGAGTAAGCAGAAATGATGAGCTCTCCCGGCAAACAACCCTTCAGGATAAATTAAAGGAAACTTTATTGCAGCCAAATAATGCAAGCAGCCAAATAGAAGTTGATTCTAACGAAGATGCACATAGTTTATTTTATAGTGATCGAATAAACGAAATTGATCCTCTTATTGGAATGGAAAATATAACTCCATATGATTTTATGGAGGATAATTTTGAAAACATCAAGTGATGTGAATATTAAATGACTGGCAATGATTACAGGGCATACTTGCAGTACATAAGAGAAAAATAATATCGTTATTCTATTATTATGAATAACAATATTATTTTCTTTTACCAATTGATTGCTTATAAAAAAATAAATGCCGACTCCTAAGAAGAATTAATTGGTATAAATGGGCAGATTTTAGGACAAAATGGGAATACTTGAACGGTGCTATTTTTCCTTTGCAAAAGTCGGAAAGATATGATCGTATGATTAATATAATTGAGGTGTTTCCCATGTTAAAATGTCCAAACTGCCAAAGCAAAGATATCGGTAAAATTGGCATAAGCCAATATTATTGCTGGAATTGTTATATTGAATTATCGTTAGTAAAAGGGGTAATTCATACACATCAAGTAGAAGAAGACGGCAGTTTAAGTTCACTTGATGATTTATTTGCAGAAGATGATCGCCGGTTTATATTGTAAGATACAAGCCATAATATTGCAGGATATTCTGTGATATTGTGGCTTTTATATGTCTGGGTTTTGTCGATATTTGTAAAAAAATCGATAAATCGGAAAAAAACGAAGATAAAATAGATAAAAAAGAAGATAAATCGAAAAATTCAAAGATAAAATAGACAAAAAAGAAGATAAATAAAAAACGGGGATAAAATTCTCGTTAATAAATCCACAATTTGCATAAAATCCCTCTATCTCACCCAAAATAGAAGCGGAGGGTGTCTTATGGATATAAGAATGAAGTGGTATTATCGTTTAGCATTTACGTTATTATTGTTTATTGTATTATTTGTCTTTATTAAATTATCTCCAATTTGGATGCCTATAGTAGAAATAATATTAAAAGTTGTTTCTCCATTTATTATTGGTGCTTTTATTACGTATTTACTACATCCAGTTATTGAAATGCTGCATCGTAAAGGCTTGCACCGAGGAATGGCAGTTGCTCTTATATATATTTTATTTTTTGGCGGACTTGGATATGGATTGTATAAAGGAATTCCTGTTTTTATCCATCAGCTTGAGGAACTAACCGAAAATGCACCGGATCTTGCCAATCAGTACAGAGGTTGGATTCAATCTATTCAAGAGAAAACAAAAGCGTGGCCGCCGAACTTGCAAGATAAAGTGGATAATGGCATTGAATCATTTGAAGTGAAAATGGATGGCCTCGTTACCAAAGTATTAAATGGGGCAATGGAGATGGTAAACTCCTTTATTATTATTATGTTAATTCCATTTATCTCCTTTTATATGTTAAAAGATATAAACGCCGTAAAAAAAGCAGCTTGGTTTATTACACCAAAAAAATGGAGAAAGAGCAGCGCCGTTTTTATAAAAGATGTGAATGTATCTTTAGGAAGTTATATAAGAGGACAGTTATTTGTCTGTTTTATTATTGGTGCTATTTCTTCTATTTTATTTTGGCTGTTTCATTTCAAGTATCCATTAGTACTAGGCATGATTATTGGCATTACAAATGTCATTCCTTATTTTGGACCAATTATCGGAGCTGTGCCAGCTGTTATTATAGCATGTACAATGTCCGTTAGAATGGTGATTATTACGATTGTTATTATTATTGTTCTGCAATTTTTAGAAGGCAATATTTTATCTCCCTATATCGTTGGAAAAAGCCTGCATTTGCATCCCCTTATTATTATGTTTGCTTTACTAGCAGGGGAAAAAGTCGGAGGGATTGTAGGAATGATTGTTTCTGTTCCTATATTGTCCGTACTAAAAGTAGCACTTATCCATATGAGGAAGCATTTCGGAAGAAGAGAGATGAACGAAGGATAAAGAGAACGTTATTGACAATACTGCGTAATAATCAGTATAATGCGAAATGTAGAATAAAATTAAGACAATATGTTGATAGATTGAAGTAGATTATAGTCCACTTTCATGCGTAGTGCATACTAGAGAGGAATTTCCGTAGGCTGGAAGAAATTCTAAGTGAAGGATAATCGAAAGCTATTTCTTGAATGCAGCTAATCCCTGCCGTTTTTCCGCGTTAAGGAATGATGAGAGATGGTAATGTTTATTGTTGCCGTAATCAGGGTGGTACCGCGAGTAAAACTTTCGTCCCTGTCCAGGGATGGAAGTTTTTTTTATGCTGAAAATTTCATATTTCACTTATCTTGTATTAATCAGATAAGTATATTTTTTACATAATAGGAGGTTTTTTATAGTGAAAGTATTAACCGGAGCACAAATTAGAAGGAAATTTCTAGAGTTTTTCCAAGAAAAAGGACATGCAGTAGAACCTAGTGCATCATTAGTTCCCCACGACGATCCTTCTCTTTTATGGATAAATAGTGGAGTAGCTACATTAAAAAAGTATTTTGATGGACGAGTAATTCCGGAAAATCCAAGAATTACGAATGCGCAAAAATCCATTCGAACAAACGATATCGAAAATGTAGGAAAGACAGCAAGGCATCAAACTTTTTTTGAGATGCTAGGGAATTTTTCTATTGGCGATTATTTTAAAGAAGAAGCAATTGAATGGGCATGGGAATTCTTAACAGATGAAAAATGGGTTGCTTTTGATAAAGAAAAATTATCGGTAACCGTTCATCCAGAAGATGATGAAGCTTATGCCATCTGGAAAGACAAAATCGGTATACCGGAAGAACGAATTATTCGTTTAGAAGGGAATTTCTGGGATATAGGAGAAGGTCCAAGTGGTCCGAATTCAGAAATATTTTATGACCGCGGACCAGAATACGGCAATGATGAAAACGATCCAGAGCTTTACCCAGGTGGAGAAAATGATCGTTATTTAGAAGTATGGAACCTTGTTTTTTCCGAATTTAATCATAACCCTGATGGCACATATACACCACTGCCAAAGCAAAACATTGATACAGGTATGGGGTTAGAGCGTATGGCATCTGTTATCCAAAATGTGCCGACGAATTTTGATACAGATTTATTTGTACCGATCATTCAAGCAACTGAACAAATCGCTGATGTAAAGTATGGAAAAGAAAAGCAATTTGACGAAGCATTTAAAGTAATCGCAGACCATATCCGCACGGTTGCGTTCGCAATTGGAGACGGGGCGCTTCCTTCTAATGAAGGCCGAGGTTATGTAATTAGAAGATTATTGCGCAGAGCAGTTCGTTATGCGAAAACCATTCATATTAACCGTCCATTTATGTTTGAATTGGTGCCAGTTGTCGGTGAAATAATGGTGGATTTCTATCCAGAAGTAAAAGAAAAAGCTGCATTTATTCAAAAAGTAATGAAAAGCGAAGAAGAACGTTTCCATGAAACACTTCATGAAGGGTTGGCGATCCTTGAAGCTGTAATAGAAAAAGCAAAAGCGGAAGGTACTGAAATCATTTCGGGTGCAGATGTTTTCCGTTTATATGATACGTATGGTTTCCCTGTTGAATTAACAGAAGAGTATGCAGAAGAACAAGGCATGAAAGTAGATCATGATGGCTTTGAAAAAGAAATGGAAAGTCAACGAGACCGCGCCCGTAAAGCAAGGCAAGAAGTAGACAGCATGCAAGTTCAAAATGCTGAATTAGGAAATATTAAAGCAGAAAGTGAATTTGTAGGGTATGATGCTTGGACAACTGAATCCAAAGTAATCGTGCTATTAAAAAATGGCGAACTTGTTGATACAGCACAGGCTGGTGATGAGATTCAATTTATTTTGGATAAAACACCTTTTTATGCTGAAAGCGGCGGTCAAATTGCGGATATCGGAACTTTACAAGCAGAAGCAGCTTTAGTAAATGTTAAAGATGTTCAAAAAGCGCCAAACGGACAAAACCTTCATAGTGGGGTTGTAACAGAAGGTGTTCTAACAGTCAATAGCACAGTAACGGCAAATGTTGATAGTGCCAACCGTTCGAAAATTATTAAAAATCATACGGCAACACATTTATTGCATCAAGCATTAAAAGATGTTCTAGGTACACATGTAAACCAAGCAGGATCATTAGTTCAAAGTGATCGTCTTCGTTTTGACTTCTCTCATTTTGGCCAAATTACTGCAGAAGAACTAGAACAAATAGAAAGAATCGTTAACGAAAAGATTTGGGATAGCATTGCTGTACAAACCGATTATAAAAATATCGAAGAAGCTAAGGCGATGGGAGCAATGGCATTATTCGGTGAAAAATATGGGAAGATTGTCCGCGTTGTACAAGTTGGAGATTTCAGTTTAGAGCTTTGCGGTGGATGTCATGTTGATAATACTTCTGCAATTGGATTATTTAAAATTGTATCTGAAGCAGGAATTGGAGCTGGCACACGAAGAATTGAGGCAGTAACTGGTCAAGCAGCATATCAACAGTTAACAGATCAAATCGGCTTATTAAAAGAAGCTTCAGCAAAATTAAAAACAAATCCAAAAGATATTGCTGGACGCATTGATGGCTTATTAACAGAAGTGAAGCAGCTGCAACGGGAAAATGAATCGTTAGCTGCTAAAATCAGCAATATTGAAGCGGGGAATCTTGTAGATAATGTAAAAGAAATCAATGGTGTAAATGTTCTTGTTGCTAATATTCAAGGGGTAGATATGAATAATCTTCGCACGATGGCAGATGACTTAAAACAAAAAGTAGGATCTGTTGTCATTGTTCTCGGCAGTGTCAATGAAGGAAAAGTGAATTTAATTGCAGGAGTAACAAAAGATTTAATCGAAAAAGGCTACCATGCAGGAAAAATTATTAAAGAAGTAGCAACACGTTGCGGCGGCGGCGGCGGCGGCCGTCCAGATATGGCTCAAGCTGGAGGAAAAGATCCTTCTAAATTACAAGATGCGCTAAATTTTGTAGAAGAATGGGTAAAATCCGTTTGATATTATGAGTAAGTAGTGTAAAATGTAGGTAACTATTAACAGAAATCGCTCTAATAGAGGTTGTTCAAAAAGTCCGGGAAATAAGCTTGCGAATTTCGGTTTCAGCTTGCTTCTTCGCTCTTTTTGTCCTCCTTTTTGAACAGGCATGAATAGAGAAATGAGGTGTTGTATAATGAGCTCATTCGACAAAACAATGAGATTCAATTTTCCTGAAGAACCATATGAGCATGATATAAAAGAAGTATTATATCAAGTATATGGTGCGCTTCAAGAAAAAGGTTATAACCCTATTAATCAAATAGTTGGTTATCTACTTTCAGGAGATCCTGCTTATATTCCAAGACATATGGATGCACGTAATATCATTCGTAAACTTGAGCGTGATGAGATTATTGAAGAGCTGGTTAAGTCTTATTTAAAACAGCAACGAGAGGAATAAACAAATGCGAATTATGGGCTTGGATGTAGGCTCAAAAACAGTAGGTGTATCGGTAAGTGATGCACTTGGTTGGACAGCACAAGGAATTGAAACGATTAAAATTGATGAAGAAAAAAACGAATTTGGTTTTAGTCGATTAGAAGTATTGATTGTTGAGCATGATGTAAGTAAAATAGTTGTTGGCCTTCCTAAAAACATGAATGGCAGTGTTGGATTTCGTGGCGAGGCTAGCATGCACTACGCAAAGCTGTTAGAAGAAAAGTTTGGCCTTCCAGTCGTTTTGTGGGACGAGCGTTTAACAACGATGGCTGCGGAAAGAATTTTACTGGAAGCAGATATTAGCAGAAAAAAAAGAAAAAAAGTCATTGATAAGATGGCAGCATCGATGATTTTACAAGGCTATTTAGACAGCCAAAAATAATGAGGTGAAGAAATGGAACACGGTGAAACAAATACAATTACAGTAGTGGATGAAGAAGGCAATGAGCAGTTATGCGAAATCCTTTTTACATTTGAATCAGAAGAATTCGGCAAATCTTATGTATTATACTATCCAATTGGCGAAAATGATGATGAGGATGAAGAAATTGACATCCATGCATCTTCTTTTATTCCAAACGAAGAAACTCGTGATGGCGAACTTTCTCCAATTGAAACAGATGAAGAATGGGATTTAGTAGAAGAAATGCTAAATACATTCCTGTCAAATCAAGACGAAGAATAATAAATTTGGAGGCGACCTGAAATTAGGTCGTCTCCTTTTTGGTTGAATGAAAAAAGTACCGTATTTGCAGCATTCTGCTATTTTCTGCGACTTACAATAAATATTATAGTATAATGAGTCGAGATATGAGTTTTTTTGGGGCGGTTTTTAGCCCTTGTAGCTAGGAGGGAAATACGTGTCTAACGAAGATAAAGAAGAAAAAAATAAGAAAGAGTTGTTTTGGGAGAAAATGATAGAAAGACAAAACGAAGCGAAAATAGTAAGGAAAATAGTTGGCAGGATTGCGATTGCCTTAATACTAGTAATTGGGATTATAGCTCTTACAGGTTATTTTTATATTAACTCCGCATTAAAGCCTGTTGATCCTGGCAGTAAAAAAGAAATAATTGTCGAGATTCCAATAGGTTCAAGTGTATCAAGCATTGCTCAAGCGCTAGAAGATAAAGGCCTCGTAAAAGATGCAAGAGTGTTTAAATATTTTGTGAAATTTAAAAATGAGTCCGATTTTATGGCAGGAGAATATCATATGAATCCTTCCATGACGTTTACCCAAATTATTGATAGCTTAAAAACAGGGAAAGTGTTGCAAAAACCAATATTTACATTAACTATTCCTGAAGGAAAGCAATTAGATGAAATTGCTGCGTTAATTGCGAAAAAAACAAAACAATCAGAAAAGGATATTATAAAACAGCTGAATGATGAACGTTTTATTCAGACGCTTATGAATAAATATCCTGACTTATTAACAACAGAAATGTTGGCAAAAAATATTAAGCATCCGCTGGAAGGCTATCTTTTTCCTGCAACGTATTCTTTTTATAAAAAAAATCTTTCTCTTGAAGATATTGTAACCGTTATGTTAGATAAAACGGAAAGTGTTATACAAACATATCAGGGAGACATGGAAGAAAAGGAAATGAGTGTACATCAATTTTTAACGATGGCGTCACTGATTGAAAAAGAAGCGACGAAAAAAGCAGACCGTGACAGCATCGCAAGTGTATTTTATAACCGGATAAAAGAAGGAATGCCGCTGCAAACGGATCCAACGGTATTGTATGCACAAGGAAAACATAAAGCGAAGGTGACGTATAAAGATTTAGAAGTGGACTCTCCGTATAATACGTACCAAAATAAAGGCATGCCGCCTGGGCCGATCGCCAATTCAGGAACGATGTCGATGGAAGCAGCAATTCATCCTGAACAAACAGACTTTTTATATTTTTTAGCCTCCAAAGATGGAAAAGTACATTTTTCGAAAACATTAACTGAACATAATAAATTGAAAGCTAAATATATCACCAATCAATAATGAAAAAATTTATGAGGGAAAGCAGATTAGTTAGCTTTCCCTCTTATTTTATGTTAAAATAGTACAAGTGTTTTTAAGTAAACGATGAAATGATAAATGGATGTTTTTTTGTTATATGCTTCGCGAGTGTGATTAGTAGTTAGGTTCTTTATATAAGAAGCTAACTATTTTCGGGTGGAGCATTTTTTAAAAGATGGCTATGATAAAGCTCATTGTTAATTTTGGCACTATGTTGATTGGAGTGGAAGGCGTGAGACTCCTGCGGGAAAAGCGAGTCAGAGGGAGACCCCACAGGCGCACAGCGCCGAGGAGGCTCCCGGACCGCCCGCGGAAAGCGAACGCCTGAAGCGGAAATCAACAGGCAAGTTTAACAGAGCTATAAAGATAAGAATGTATAAATTTTTTAACTTAGATGAGTGTCTAGCACAAGCAGCCAGTTCTTGTGGAAAAATAACCATTTTCCTCTAAAAGTAAAAGCACTTTTCGAGTCAAATGAACATTTTTCTTTAGGGCTGAGCAAGGCGCTTCCGCTTTTCTAATTATAGGGAGTGTTGACATGCAGGATAATAAAATAACCGCATATTTAGAGGAGTTAATTCCAAAAAGAAGTGAGCATTTTATGGAAATAGAACGTTATGCTCATGAAAATAATGTGCCAATTATGGAGCTTGTTGGAATAGAATCCTTGTTGCAGCTATTACGCATTCAGCAGCCTAAAAAAATTCTCGAAATCGGTACTGCGATTGGTTATTCTGCGTTAAGAATGGCTGAAGCTTTACCTGATAGTAAAATAATTTCTGTCGAACGAGATGAAGATCGATATCTATTGGCAAAACAAAATGTTGCAAAACTACAAAAAGAAGAACAAGTGATTTTGATTCAAGGAGACGCTCTTGAACTCGAAGAAGAAGTCGAACAATATGGTCCTTTTGATGTGCTGTTTATCGATGCAGCTAAAAGTCAGTATCGAAAGTTCTTTGATATATATTCAAAAATGTTAACAAAAGAAAGTATTATTTTTACAGATAATGTATTGTTTCACGGTTTAGTAGCAAGTGAAAATATTGAAAGTAGAAATGTTAGACAATTAGTAAGAAAAATAAATAATTACAATCAATGGCTAATGAATCACCCACAATACGATACGATTATTTTACCTGTAGGGGATGGCATAGCTATTAGTAAAAAAAGGAGAGAAAAATGAAGAAACCTGAATTACTCGTTACACCAACTTGTGTAGATGATATCAATCCGTTAATCGAAAGTGGAGCAGATGCTTTTGTTATTGGAGAGCAAAAATTTGGATTGCGGTTGGCTGGTGAATTTAATCGAGAAGACGTCAAAAAGGCGATGGAACTAGCACATGCAAAAGGGAAAAAAGTATATGTTGCGATAAATGCAATTTTTCATAATGAAAAAATTGATGAACTGTATGAGTATGTTGCTTTTTTAAAGGAAGTAGAAGCAGATGCAATTATTTTCGGTGATCCTGGGGTATTAATGGTTGTTCGTGAAGTAGCACCAAATATGAAATTACACTGGAGTACAGAAACGACTGGAACTAACTGGTACACATGTAATTATTGGGGCAACAAAGGAGCGAAGCGCTCCGTATTGGCAAGAGAAATCAGCATGGACAGCATTATCGAAATAAAAGAACATGCTGAAGTGGAAATTGAAATTCAAGTTCATGGAATGACAACGATGTTCCAATCGAAGCGTTCTCTACTTGGACATTATTTCCAATACCAAGGGAAAGAAAAGGAAATGGAAGAACAAAGACTGGACAAAGACCTTTTCCTTCATGATAAAGAGCGAGACAATAAATATCCAATTTTTGAAGATGAAAATGGCACCCATATTATGAGTCCAAATGATATATGCATTGTCGATGAATTACAAGATTTAATCGATGCAGGCATTGATTCTTTTAAAATTGATGGTTTGTTAAAAGATTCAGCGTATATTCAAGCTGTTACAAGCATATACCGTAAAGCGATTGATATGTTCTGTAACGATGCGGATCAATATGAAGAAGAAAAAGAGGCATTATTAGCTGAAATTGAAAAAATCCAACCGGTAAACAGACCGCTTGATACAGGATTTTTCTTTAAAGAAACCGTTTATTAAGGAGAAAAGGAGGAAGGAAATATGACAATCGTAACATCACCCATTTCGGAAATAAGAGATGGAAAAAGAGTTATTGTGAAAAAACCAGAATTATTGGCGCCAGCAGGGAATTTAGAAAAATTAAAAATTGCTGTTTCATATGGAGCAGATGCTGTGTTTATTGGTGGTCAAGAATACGGTCTTCGTTCAAATGCAGGCAATTTCACTTTTGAAGAAATGAAAGAAGGAGTGGAATTTGCTAAAAAATATAATGCAAAAATTTATGTAACAACAAATATTTTTGCACATAATGAAAATATTGATGGGTTAGAAGATTATTTATTAGGGTTAAAAGAAGCTGGAGTACATGGAATTATCGTTGCTGATCCTTTAATTATCGAAACATGCCGAAGAGTGGCTCCAGAAATTGAAGTGCATTTAAGTACACAACAATCTCTTTCCAATTGGAAGGCTGTTCAATACTGGAAAGAAGAGGGCTTAGAGCGTGTTGTATTAGCACGTGAAACAAGCGCAGATGAAATCCAGGAAATGAAGGAAAAAGTAGATATTGAAATCGAAACATTTATTCATGGTGCGATGTGTATTGCTTATTCTGGCAGATGTACATTAAGCAACCATATGACAGCACGTGATTCAAACCGAGGCGGATGCTGTCAGTCTTGCCGTTGGGACTATGATTTATTTAAGTTGGAAGACAAAAAGGAAAACCCTTTATTCTCAGAAGAAGATGCACCTTTTGCAATGAGTCCTAAAGATTTAAAACTAGTTGAATCGATTCCACGGATGATTGAACTGGGCATTGACAGCTTAAAAATTGAAGGCAGAATGAAGTCGATTCATTATATTGCCACAGTGGTAAGTGTATATCGTAAAGTGATCGATTCCTATTGTGCAGATCCAGATAATTTCGTCATCAACGAAGAATGGTTAAAAGAATTAGATAAATGTGCAAACAGAGATACAGCACCTGCCTTTTTTGAAGGACAGCCTGGGTATAAAGAACAAATGTTTGGAAATCATAGCAAAAAGACTACTTTTGATTTCGCCGGCTTAGTGCTTGATTATAATAAAGAAACACAAATCGTTACACTACAACAGCGAAATTACTTTAAACCTGGCCAGGAAATCGAGTTTTTTGGACCAGAAATCGATAATTTTACAATGGTTGTAGGAACTATATGGGACGAGGACGGAAATGAATTGGATGCAGCACGACATCCGCTTCAAATTGTTCAATTTAAAGTGGATTATCCAGTATTTCCAAACAACATGATGCGGAAGGAGCTCTAATTACATGCAACGAAAACCGGTTGTAATTGGTGTCGCTGGGGGATCTGGATCAGGAAAAACGAGCGTATCCAAAGCAATCTTTGAAAGTTTTAATGACCGTTCCATTTTAATGATTGAACAAGATTTTTATTATAAAGATCAATCATATTTACCTTTTGAAGAAAGATTAAATACAAATTATGATCATCCACTAGCTTTTGATACAGAGCTGCTGATCGAACATATTGAGAAATTAATCAAGTATGAACCAATTAATAAACCAGTATATGATTATGCCATTCATACAAGATCAGATGAAATAATTACCGTAGAACCGAAAGACGTTATTATTATTGAAGGAATTCTTATTTTAGAAGATGAAAGACTGCGCAATCTAATGGACATAAAATTATTTGTTGATACAGATGCAGACCTTCGTATTATTAGACGCCTTTTAAGAGATATTCAGGATCGAGGAAGAACGATGGAGTCGGTTATCGATCAATATGTAAATGTCGTTCGTCTTATGCATAATCAATTTATTGAACCAACAAAAAGGTATGCAGATATTATTGTGCCAGAGGGCGGCAATAATCATGTAGCCATTGATTTAATGGTAACAAAAATACAAACAATTCTTGAACAAAAATCACTTTTATGAAACAATAGCAGATAAAGAATGTTTACGAAGTCTTAAAGTTTCTTTTACATTCAGGAATCAACAGTTATTATTTGTAAACTTATTTAATTGTAGGGGATTATCAATTATTCGTATATTTATGGGAAAGAATGTATAATAATAAAAGCGGAAGCGCCTTGTTCATCGCCGTACGGACTAAAGGGGCTTCGACTGAGATAAAGGAAACACGAAAAGCGATAGCGATTCGATGTTGACTTATCGTAGGGAGAAGACCTGAAGTACGATAGGCGATAGGCGTTGGAGCTAGACACTCATCTAAGTTGAAAAAGTTTAAACTGTCTTACCATTTATAAAAAAGGCTTTCTTTTTTTCGCAATAAGTATTAAACTCTTTCTATTAGAATAAAAAGCGCGTCTCTACACAAGACGCGCTTAATCTCATATAGTGTGAGTTAAAAAAGGGAACAAATTAAGAAGCAAGAAGGTCGAGGCGGTGTGGCTTTGAGCAACGCAGCGGACTTTCACAGGATGTGGTGATTTCAACGTTGCCCACAGGACGTGAGCGTTTTTAGTTGAAGATCCTCTGTGTTAAGTTAAATACGTGAGTAGCAGAGAAGCAAACCAACGAAAGATTCGCCGTTTATCTTTGGTGGCTTTTTGAACAACCTCATATACATAAAACACCTTTCTATATATGATGATTGATATGGAAACATGAAGGAGTGGAAGATCACGATGGAAAAAGTATTTCCGATGACATTGGCTGGTAAAGAAAAATTAGAACAAGAATTAGAGCAATTAAAAACAGTAAAAAGAAAAGAAGTAGTAGAACGTATTAAAATAGCAAGAAGCTTCGGAGACTTGTCAGAGAATTCTGAGTACGATTCTGCAAAAGAAGAGCAAGCATTTGTGGAAGGTAGAATTACGACAATTGAAAATATGATTCGTAATGCGAAAATTATTTCTGAAGATGAATTAGATACAGATTCTGTATCATTAGGCAGCTCGGTTACTTTTATTGAGCTTCCAGATGGAGAAGAAGAGACATATACGATTGTAGGTAGTGCAGAGGCAGATCCATTCGAAGGAAAAATTTCTAACGATTCACCTATCGCAAAAAGCCTTATCGGCAAAAAAGTTGGCGATAAAGTAGTCGTGCAAACTCCTGGTGGAGAAATGAATGTAAAGATTGTAACAATTAATTAATAATTCTAATAGTGTGAGTTCAATAAGGGAAAAATTAGATGCAAGCCAACGATTATATTATTCTAAGCTTTAATTTGGGCGGCTTTTTGAACATACTCTAAGAATGATGGTTTGAAAAGAATACACCTCGTCAACACTGTTGATGAGGTGTTTTTTATGTGGAGAAAAAGAGCAGTTGGTATTACGATATTATTTTTAATCATTTTAGGAGGATTACTTGCCCGATTAGTGCAAATCCAGCTTGTGGAAACAGAACATTTTACAAAGCATCATATAAATTTAGTGGAAGCGAGTGTCAAGCAACGATCTCAAGAGATGGTTTTAGATAATGGCAGAGGGGGATTTTTGGATAGACACGGAGAGTCGCTTACACAACAAACACAAACTGTTTTAATTCTTTTTCCTTTTTTACAAAATATGGAGTGGGATCATAAAAGAATAGCGGATATTATTGGGGTTTCTGAATACAATTTAACGAATGCTGTTAAAAATGCGAAGGAGCCTGTTGTATTTGGAGGAAACAATCCAACGACTCTTACGACGTTACAAAGGGATGAGGTAAATAAATTAGCGATCCCTGGCGTGTTTGCAGTCGATAAAAAATATAATCTGAAAAATAATCTTGCTGAACAATTACTTGGCATAACAGGGCAAAACGAAGAGCTGCTTGCGAAAAGATATCCAGATAAAAAGTTGTCCATGGACACATTAATGGGGGTTACCGGTCTTGAAAAAAGCTTTGATGAGTTTTTGCTGCCGGATGGTGAAGCAAAGCTAGTCTATCATGTCGATGCAACAGGAGGTCCGTTATTTGGCATCAATGTAAAATATACAGAACCAGGAAATCCCTTTTATCCTGTTAATATAAAAACAACGATTGATAAAAATCTTCAAGAAACTGCTGAAAAACTAGTCGATGAGCAAGGAATTAAAAAAGGTGGTTTAGTTCTTTTAGATTTAGAAACAAATTCGATTGCGGCAATCGTATCAAGGCCACATATTAACAGTAATAATCCTTTTGAAACAGATGGAATAAACAACTATATGCTAAAACAGCAAATCGTTGGCTCAGTCTTTAAAACGGTTGTAGCAGCAGCAGCGATTGATCATAAGCTTGACGATGATGGCCGAACCTATGATTGCAGCAGAAAAATCAATGGAGACCCAGATCCAACTTATCAGCATGGTATGTTAAATTTTACAAATAGCTTTGCGGTAAGCTGTAACAATACATTTGCGACCATTGCGAAGGAACTAAAAGATGTCGATGAGAATTTACTGGAAGAATACGCAGAGAAATTAACTTTAACGACAATGGTTGGTTGGGAAGGAAATGTGTACCACACAACGAATTTTAAACAGCTGCAAGAGGAAGAAAAAGGCAGGGTGTTTTTATCAGAAGCAGCGAAAAAAGATAAAAATTATGTGGCGTTGACTGGAATTGGACAAAATGAGGTGAGGGTAACGCCGCTTGCGGTTGCTAATATGATGGCTACGATTGCAAGAGGCGGAGAAAAGCAAAGTGTACGAGCTGCTTCTGAAATAGATTATAAAAATGGAAGTACGCTTTTAAAATTTAAACAACAAGATTTGCCGGGAAAAACGATTTCCCCCGTTACCGCAGAGAAATTACAAAAATTATTAAGAGAAGTGGTTGTAAATGATAAAGGTACAGGCAGATGGTTTCAGAATTTACCGTATGAAGTAGCTGGAAAATCAGGTACTGCGGAAACTGGGGTAATGAAGGATGGGAAGCAATTGCATAATAAATGGTTTGCAGGATATTTTCCTTATAATCATCCAAAATATGCTTTAGTAACGGTAAACCTAGGAGTTTTATCAGATGAAGGTGGAGTCAATCCCTTGTTTTCTGAAATGGTGAAGGCTGCCTATCAATATGATAAAGATCATTAATGGAAGGAAGGGTGTTACCTTAATACTTTTCACTATTGCTTTCTCATGTTAGAATATGTACAGCCTTGCTAAACTATAGATATACACATATCTGAATAGGTAAATATAGGGAGGAGAAACACTTTGAGCACTGAAGCTAATAATAATCAAAGCCGTTCTGAACAACGATTAAAACGGAGAAAAACAAATCTTATCTTAAATAGTTTAATCGGGATTGTCCTTTTACTAATTGTATTTGTTTCTTATTCTATCTTTCATACTAATGATAGTAAAAATGCGGATAAGCCAAATAAAAATAATGTGAAAACAGAACAAACAAATAAAGACGACAAAGTAGAAGCAGAAACAGTTAACGGGAATGCTAACGGAAGCGATAAAACAGCAGATGAAGAAACAATGGCAGAGGAAGACGAAGAAAAAACAGATGACGAAGCAATTGTAACAGAAGGCGGCAGTGATTCCAATGTAGTAAAAACAATCGAAAATCCTGCATGGGAGCCTGTTGGTACAACACAAACAGGAGAACATGCTGCTTCTTATTCGTCAGGAGCAGATTGGGACGAACAAGAGAAAGCTTTGGCATATGGAACAGGATTGGATGAATCAGATATGGTAGTCTGGTTTTTAGGAAATAATAATAAAGATCCACAAAAATCAATCGGTACAGTTTCTTCAAAAGATAAATCAAAAAAATATCGTGTTTATATTGAGTGGGTGGACGGTAAAGGCTGGAAACCTACGAAGGTAGAAGAAGTGAAGGATCTTAATATAAGATAAACTAAGTTAGAGAGGGAGCCTAAAAGTCGGCACCTCTCTAACTTTTATTTATGGCTCTGTAAAATTCCATTGTTGATTTTCAAAAGGTGCAGGAGTCTCGCAGATTCCTTTCCTATAAACAACATGATTGTTTTACAGGGCCTTATTTTTTGACTTTAAAATGAACGACTGCTGTATAATAAGGTCTCCCGTTTTCCTGTATAACCGTTTGATGGCTTACTGAGTAAACGGATAAAAGGATGCTTTTATTTATATCAATTTGATCATTAATCTGCTTTTCGATTGATTTTAAGCTATGCCCTTCAAAAAATTCAATTTTATCTTCAATTATATCCAACTGGAAATTCATTCTCCGCTCTCCCTTTTGTTAAAATAATCTTTATTTTACCATAAGTTTTTTGTTTTTTTATAAGGCCCTGTTAAATTTCAGTGTTGATATAGAATGGTCAGGAAATTCACTCGCTTTCCGCGGACATTCTTACAAGCCTCCTCGCTCGTACCCGTCTTTCCGCAGGAGTCTCGCAAATTTCCTTCTAAAATCAACATTATCGTTTAATAGAGACACCCATGCTAATAAAAATTCGCACCATGGCGCATGAAAAGAAGCAGTATCCCTATTTTTTAGCGCTGAGCAGCCGGCATACACGAAGACTCCTATGGGATTAGCGGGACAGCCGAGACCCCGCAGGAGCGCTAGCGACGAGGAGGCTCGACGCCCGCCCCATGGAAAGCGAAGTGTATGCCGGCTGCGGACTACTCACAAGAACATACACTTTTCAGGATAGCCTTTTATAAAGAAAGGTCAGCATTAAACAAAGAGAAAAACTTATCATAAATAAAGAACACGTCACAAAATAAATCATAGTATGCATATAAGAATTGTATATTATGAACATGGAGTGTGATTATTTGTGGGGAAGGAATTTATCGAGCTTTTTGAACAGTGGGCGGACACTTATGATGAAAGTTTAACAAATGATCGAGAATATAAAGAGGTTTTTCGACATTATGATGATATATTGAAAGAAGTGGCGGACCGATCATATGGTCATGTAGTCGAATTTGGTCCAGGTACTGGAAATTTAACCGTAAAGTTAATTAATAAAGGCTTATCCGTAACTGCGATAGAGCCCTCTCAAGCGATGAGGAAATTAGCAAAAGAAAAAATTGGGGATAAAGCGATATTAAAAGAAGGGGATTTTCTTGAATTTGAACTCGACCAAGTTCCTAACACTTTCGTAAGTACGTATGCCTTTCATCATTTAACGGACAAAGAAAAGGGAGAAGCGATTGCTCAATATAGTAATTACCTCCCGATTGGTGGTAAAATAGTGTTTGCAGATACAATGTATGAATCGAATGAGGATTATCATCATGCAATTGACAGTGCAATTAAAAATGGCTTTCATCATTTAGCAGAAGATTTAAAGCGTGAATACTACACAACCATTCCTGTTTTAACGAATATATTGCAGGAGCATGGATTTACAGTTGCTTTTACACAATTTAATGATTTTGTTTGGATAATGGAAGGAGTAAAAACTAGAAAGAGGTTATAAAATGAAAATAGCAATCATTGGAGCAATGGAAGAAGAAGTTAGTTTATTACGAGAACAAATAACAAATAAACAAGAACATACCATCGCTGGATTTCAATTTATAGAAGGTACTTTATTTGGCAAAGAAGTTGTTTTATTACGATCTGGAATTGGGAAAGTAAATGCTGCTATGAGCACCACCATTCTTTTACAAACATTTAAACCAGACTGCTTAATTAATACAGGTTCTGCTGGTGGACTAAATCCTGCATTAAATGTGGGGGATGTTGTTATTTCTTCAGAGGTTCGCCATCATGATGTAGACGCAACCATCTTTGGCTATGAGTATGGGCAAGTGCCACAGATGCCGCCAAGTTTTCAAGCAAATGAAGATCTAATTGTTATCGCGGAAGAAAGTGCAAAACAGATAGGAGACCACGCTGTTGTGAAAGGATTAATTACAACGGGTGACTCTTTTATTAATGATCCAGAAAGAGCTGCTTTCATTAAAAGTAAATTTACTGATTTGCAAGCTGTTGAAATGGAAGCTGCTGCTATCGCACAAGTTGCTTATCAACATCAACTTCCATTTGTTATTATTCGCTCGTTATCTGACATCGCTGGTAAAGAGTCGCATATTTCTTTTGATCAATATTTAGAAAAAGCAGCGGTTCACTCTGCGAATCTAGTAATGGGGATTGTATCTAGAATAGAAAAGCTTTAAGTAACGAATAGCAGAAAGTAGAAAGTTTTTAAACTTTCTGCTATTGTAATATTAAAACATACTATTCACCTAGGAATAATATAAATAAGCTTTGATGCCTAAATATTTTTAAGGAGGAAGAGCGTTGAAGGTTTATGAAACGATTCATCAATTAATTGGGCAAACACCAATGATGGAGTTAACCCATTTTCCCTTGCCAGAAAAGGTCCGCTTATTTGCAAAACTAGAATATTTTAACCCTGGAGGAAGTATTAAAGACAGGCTAGGGTATGAATTGATTGATCAAGCATTAAAAAGCGGAGTATTACGAGAAGGTGGAACAGTCATCGAACCAACGGCAGGCAACACAGGAATAGGTCTTACGCTCGCAGCTCTTCATAAAAACATTCAAGTGATTGTATGTGTACCAGAAAAATTTAGTATCGAAAAACAACAAATCATGATGGCATTAGGGGCAAAAATTGTGCATACTCCCACCCATTTAGGAATGCAGGGAGCCATCGACAAAGCAAAAAAACTTCAAAAGCAAATCCCTTCTTCTTACATTCCAGGACAATTTGAAAATAAAGCAAATCCAAATACTTACTATAAAACATTAGGTCCAGAAATTTGGGACCAATTGGATCATCATGTTGATATTTTTGTGGCAGGCGCCGGAACTGGCGGTACATTTATGGGAACTGCTCGCTATTTAAAAGAACAAAATAACAAGATAAAAACGGTTATAGTGGAACCAGAAGGCTCCATTTTAAATGGAGGCCAATCTGGAAGCCATAAAACAGAAGGAATCGGAATGGAGTTTATACCAGCGTATATGGATCCTGATTATTTTGACCAAATTTATACGATTTCAGATGAAGCTGCTTTTGAAAAAGTAAAGGAGCTCGCCAGCAAGGAAGGTTTGCTTGTAGGAAGTTCTTCGGGAGCTGCGTTCCAAGCGGCTTTATTAGAGGCAAAAGAAGCAAAAAAGGGAACAAATATTGTCGTGATTTTTCCTGATGGCAGCGAGCGTTATTTGAGTAAAAAGATTTATGAAGGAGGAATTTAAATGAAACGGAAAACGAAACTTATCCATGGCGGCATCGAAGGAGATCCATATACAGGGGCAGTAAATGTGCCGATTTATCAGGTGAGCACGTATAAGCAGGAAGGGGTTGGAAATCATAAAGGATTTGAATATTCGAGAACGGGCAATCCAACTCGGCATGCATTAGAAGAACTGATTAAAGATTTAGAAGAAGGAAAAAGAGGGTTTGCATTCAGTTCGGGAATGGCAGCTATCACAGCAGTAATGATGTTGTTTAAAAAAGGCGATCATATTCTGTTAACCGACGATGTGTATGGCGGAACATTTCGAGTAATGACAAAGGTTTTAAATAAATTTGGCATAGAAGCAACCTTTATTGATACGAGTAATGTAGAGAATATAAAAGAAGCTGTTCAAGATAATACAGTTGCGTTATATATTGAAACACCAACCAATCCATTATTAAAAATTACCGATATAAAAGCCGCATCTGCTGCTGCAAAAGATTTTGGATTATTAACGATTGTCGATAATACGTTTTCGACCCCCTATTGGCAAACACCTTTAACATTAGGGGCAGATATTGTACTTCATAGTGCAACAAAATATTTAGGCGGCCACAGCGATGTTGTCTCTGGTTTAGTAGTTGTTCAAGATGATAAATTAGGAGAAGACTTGCATTTTATTCAAAATGCAACGGGTGGTGTTCTTGGAGCAAACGATTCCTATCTGCTTATTCGCGGAATTAAAACACTTGGGATCCGCATGGAAGAACATGAAAGCAGCACAAGAGAAATTGTCGCCTTTTTAGTAGAACATCCGGCCGTAGAAAAAGTGTATTATCCTGGTTTAGCAACCCATCCTAATAATGAAATCAGTAAAAAACAAGCATTAGGTTTTGGCGGAATGGTTAGTTTTGATGTTGGCAGTGAAGATAAGGCTAATAAACTATTAAATAAAGTGAAATATTTTACGTTAGCAGAAAGCCTTGGTGCAGTAGAAAGCTTGATTTCGGTTCCAGCGAAAATGACCCACGCATCCATCCCGAAAGAAAGAAGAGCAGAACTAGGAATTACAGATGGATTGGTAAGAATATCAGTAGGACTAGAGGATGTGGAGGATTTAATAGATGATTTAAAACAAGGGTTAGAGTAAATCTGCTAAACAAGAAAATGTCTATAATCTGTGTGCTATGAAGGACAAAACTAGGTCGAATACCAATAAAAATGTCCTTCATCATAGCTATGAAGGACAAACCTTAATACAGCAACAAAAAAAGTTCAATATCAAGCAGGTGCAACTCCGCCCTCTTTCCATTATTACTAGTATTTTCATAAGGATGCAGTTGAAATACTATGATACAGTAAAATAAAGATTACTAGAAATAAGGGAGGGGAGAATACTTGGAAAAGAAGGTCAAAGGCTTAACAGACAAAATAGAAGATTTTAAAAGATTCGCGACTGTTTTATTAGCTGTAGGTGTTTTTTTTTATTTAGGTGTCATAATTCCTACTCTCGACAAAACGGAATGGAACACAGCAATCATGATGATCATGACAACAGCTTGTTTAGGAGCTTCTATTTTCTTTTTTACAAAAGCAAAGCAGTTTCAGAAGCAAATAAATGAACTGAAAAATGAAGAATAAATTTAACGAGAAGGAAAGGAGATAGGAAATGCTTCTTTTCTTTTTTTGTTAATAGAATATTTATGCCCCCCAAGTTAAATATCTGTTCAGCACAAGAGAGTTATTTTTTCTGGAAAGTTTATATCCATTTTTTTGAAAAAGTGTTTACAAATCTGGTGTTGGAGGATATAATTACCAATATAACTAATATTTCTTAAAGGAGGTTGAATAACATGCAAAAAGTTTTAGGATATGTATATGGAGTAAAAACTACAACTTTATATGAAACAAACACGAATTCAACCACTAAGGAATGGAAGAACTAGGTTACAACACTAATAGTCTATCCAACCGCAGGTGAGTCGTGTCCTGCGGTTTTTATATGCATTTTTATCATAACCGCAGGAGCATTTGTCTCTATGCGGTTTTTTTGCGCTTTTATAATTAAAATTTTACATTTTAGTTAAAAAAAAGTAATTTTTGATAGGGAAGGGAGGTGATATTATGACCCTGAATATGTTGTTTTTTACGATTACCATTAAAAAGGTACAACGAACACCAGAAGAAATTATTCACGAACAGCGAATTAACAAAATAATCGAAGAAAATAAAGAAAAAGCGATATCTATGTATCGTGGATTTTAAACAAATAGAAAAAGAAAGGTGTGATGTGGCATGATCATTAAATTACAAAAACGTCAAGCAATTCTATGGGTAGAGAAAGAT
This sequence comes from Niallia sp. 01092, assembly GCF_052318935.1. NCBI lineage: Bacteria > Bacillati > Bacillota > Bacilli > Caryophanales > Bacillaceae > Niallia > Niallia sp. 01092. Next base: position 212,976 of record NZ_JBQRKO010000005.1, read on the forward strand.
TCTACCTAACGAAAATCGAAGGAATGCGATGTACTTAGTTGTTTTAGGCTGTTTTCCCAAAGTTTGTTGTTTTTTCGTAAAAAAATGGTAGAAGAAGTACTCAGCAGACTGAATACACGTAGACTCCTGTGGGAATGCGAGAAAGACGAGACCCCACAGGAGCATTCGCGACGAGGAGGCTCGACGCTCGCCCACGGAAAGCGAAGTGTATTCAGGCTGCGAGTTTAAAAGCAACAATCTATACGAAAACAGCCTTGTTTTATTTTTGACTTTGGAAGGCAAAATGAACAAAAGTAAAAGATTAGCTGATCCTATTAACAAGCCTAAATAGTCTGTTTGACTATCATTAAAACAGCCCTCAGTGAAGAAATTTTGTTCTTTACTGAAGGCTGACAATTAATGCTGATTTTTAGTTTTCCTTGTATTTGTATGCTAAAAGATGTTTCAAATCAGATATTTGTTCCAAGATCTCCTCGCCAACATTTGTTTCTAACACTTTTTTTCTCCTAAGCTCTCGATCTACGACTCTTTTCACCGATAAAACGTCTGTGCCATTGTGAAGCACATCTTCTTTAGAGGTAAATCGTTGATGGGCAACAAGCTGCATGCCGTAGGAATTGTATAACAGGGTGTATCCGGCAATTCCAGTTGTCGATTGATAGGCCTTGGAAAAACCGCCGTCAATCACGATCATTTTTCCATTTGCTTTAATTGGGTTTTCTCCATTGATTTCTTCCACCGGTGTATGTCCATTAATAATATGCCCTTGCTCTACGTTTAGGTTAAATTCTGCTAAAATTATCTTGCAAATCTTTTCTTCTTCTCGTAAGTAGTAATAAGGATTTTTTTGTTCAATATGCGTTTTCTTATCTTTAATAAAATAACGTTCAAATGTTGTCATATCTTTTTTGCCAAATAAAGAGGAGTTCTCACCAGACCATAAGTACCAAACCATGTCTGTTGCTATATCATCTGTTATTTCTGGATGAGAAAAGCTGTATCTTAAATAGTATTCAAAAATATCCAATAAATTCTTTCCACTATATTCTTTTCCGTTAATCACCATTGTTTTCATGCTGCCGTCTTTATTTAATGGGATGCAGCCATGAATCAACAGGTTTCCATTATATTTTAGGTACAAGCTGCCTTTTTTCATTAAAAAATGCATATGTCTTGCTAGTTTTTCTGAATGTTGAACTGCAAATAAAAGTTTTTCGATGACTTGTTCTTCTTCCTTTAACAGCAATTCAGGATGCTCTGGATCAATGGTTGCAAAACATGTATTTTCTAATGGATACGTTTTGCTGTCTAGTTCAATCGTATTTGCTTGATAATCTATTTTTTCCAGCAGCAGTCTGTGATTCATATGAAAATCCGGTCTTCTTTTGATGATGTCCATTTCCAGTTTAAATTGAATAATTGATATAGCTTGATGAATTTTCGTAATTTGTAAAATTTCTTCTTCAGAGTGCTCTTCTTCTTTTGAATTTAGTTTTGGACGAAAAGCACGGTTATCTTGATAATATTTCTCTGCTAGACTTTGAAGCGGCCGCAAATTAATGCCATACGCATCTTCAATAATATCCAAGTTGTCATATCTTGCACAGATCCTAATAATATTCGCAAGACATACTTTTGATCCAGCGTAAGCGCCAATCCATAAAGCATCATGGTTGCCCCACTGAATATCTACGGAGTGATACTTCATTAAACGCTCCATGATTTTATCTGGCTCAGGTCCACGGTCATAAATATCGCCAACAACATGAAGATGATTAACGACTAACGTCTGTATCGTGTATGCCAGCCCGCTAATTAGTTTACTTGCTTGACCGAGGGAGATAATTTTTTTAATGATTTCAGTATAATATTCTTTTTTATTGTCAAGTTCATCTTTTTTATATAAAAGTTCTTCAATTATATATACAAATTGGTCTGGCAAAGCTTTCCGCACTTTAGAACGTGTATATTTAGAGGAAGCAAAAGAAAGCAGCCTAATCATTCGTTCAATGGTATCCGCATACCATTGATGCAATAAATTTTCATCTTGAAATGAATTTTTAATAAGAAGCAGCTTTTCTTCCGGATAGTAAACGAGTGTTGCAAATTCATCTCTTTCTTTTTTGGAGAGTTCATCCTTAAATAAGTCTTTAATTTTTTCTTTTACATTTCCAGAACCATTTCTTAATACATGTTGGAAAGCGTTATACTCTCCATGCAAGTCACTCACAAAATGTTCGGTTCCTTTTGGCAAATTTAAAATAGCTTCTAAATTGATAATTTGGGTGACAACTTTTTCTTCACAATCATATTTTTCCGTTAATAAGTCCAAATATTTCGTATCCATCTGTATCCCCTCGCATTAAATAAACTTATGATGTTATTTTGTATCATTGAAAATGTTGAATTTTCAATATAATTAGAAAGCTCTTAATTTATATTATACAAGTAAATCGGCAGAGGAACTTAATTTTTCATTTAAAGACAGTAGAAAATAATATAATTTTTGAAAATTCTTTCTAAATATAAAAATATTTGCCTCGCAAAAAAAGAGTATGGTAATTTTTGTATCATTCTATAGTCTCTTGATATACTACTTATATATTTCAATTGAGGATGGAGAAATAATGACTTATCCATGATAGATTGATTTGAAACTTATTAGATTGTCATTTTACCACTAGTGTTGTATAAATACTGTCGAAATTTTCAGTCAAATTATTTTCCCTGTTAAGAGCCAATAAAGTAAATACCCTATCAAAGGTGGCTCT